>NZ_DS990557.1 GCF_000155635.1 Cyanobium sp. PCC 7001 | reverse complement strand
CCATCGATCGCGAAGCCTCCGATTCCTTCCGCCACTTGGGCGAGGCTGACAGGAGCGGTGCTGGAGGTGCCAAACACCACGTAGGTACGGCCTGTGACAGTCGCGCCATCGGGCTTGGCATTGTTGGCGCCGATAATGAGGTCGGCTAGGCCATCGCCGTTGACATCACCCGCCGCGCTGACGCTGCGGCCACTGGTGTCGTAGGCGGACTCACCCGTGATGACGAAACCACCAGTTCCCCCAGCAATCGTGGAGAGTTCAACGAAGGAGGTGTTGTCAGACTTTCCAAACACCACATAGGAGCGCCCGGAATTGTTGCCATTGGCATCGTTGCCATAGGAGCCCACTAGGAGATCGGCAAGCCCGTCCCCATTCACGTCGCCGGCTCCGGCGACACTCCAGCCGCTGGCATCACTGGAGAAATCAGCTGACTGCTCGCCAAGAATGACAAATCCACCGATTCCAGCTGCAATGTCTGCGAGTTCGACCGGATTGGTATTGACCGACTTTCCATAGACCACGTAGGAGCGTCCATTGGAGTAGGGCCCTGCGAAGGGTGCACCGATCAAAAGATCAGCCAGGCCGTCCCCGTTCACATCCCCTGCAGAACTGACGCTGTAGCCGCTGTTGTTGAAGGACGCCTCGCCGTTGATCACAAAACCACCGATTCCTACCGTGATGGAAGTGAGATCAATGCTGGTGGGGTTGCTGGTTCCAAATATCACATAGGAGCGGCCAGAGGCAACTCCGTTGGAATCACTGGCATAGGCTCCGATGATCAGATCGCTGAGGCCATCCCCGTTGACATCTCCCGCCGAGGCCACACTGCGCCCGCTTACGTCGTAATCAGACTCTCCATTGATGACGAACCCGCGTGTGCTACCCGCCAGAGTCGCAAGGTCAACAGGGTTATTATTGTCAGACTTTCCAAAGACTACATAGGAGCGCCCGGAATTGTTGCCATTGGCATCGTTGCCATAGGAGCCCACCAGGAGATCGGCAAGCCCGTCCCCATTCACGTCGCCGGCTCCGGCGACACTCCAGCCGCTGGCATCACTGGAGAAATCAGCTGACTGCTCGCCAAGAATGACAAATCCACCGATTCCAGCCGCAATGTCTGCGAGTTCGACAGGGTTGGTATTGACCGACTTTCCATAGACCACGTAGGAGCGTCCATTGGAGTAGGGCCCTGCGAAGGGTGCACCGATCAAAAGATCAGCCAGGCCGTCCCCGTTCACATCCCCTGCAGAACTGACGCTGTAGCCGCTGTTGTTGAAGGACGCCTCGCCGTTGATCACAAAGCCACCGTTGCCGGCGGTGATCTGCGCGAGTTGAACCGGCGAATAGAGGAGTAGGTCCTGTTGCGCCGGTCCCGATGCATTTCCGGCGGCATCGGTCGCCACAGCCACAACCGTGTTGACTGAGCCCAGCTCCAGCGAACCGTTGACGGGAAGCGCGGTGGTGGTGTCGATGCTCCAGGTGCCGCCGCTGGCGGTGGTGGTGTAGGTGGCCCCCCCGATGACGAGGGAGATCCGGGCGCCGTCCTCAGCCGTGCCGCTGATGACGGGGGTGCTGTCGTTGGTGAGTGGCGCGGAGGTGATGGCCACCGACGGAGGGGTGGTGTCGATGGTCAGATCGAGCAGAACGGGGGCCGAGATGTTGCCCGCCGCGTCGGTGGCGGTGACGGAGATCGCGTTGCTGCCATTGGCATCAAGGGCGAGTGCACCGCTGACGGGAAGCGCGGTGGTGGTGTCGATGCTCCAGGTGCCGCCGCTGGCGGTGGTGGTGTAGGTGGCCCCCCCGATGACGAGGGAGATCCGGGCGCCGTCCTCAGCCGTGC
>NZ_DS990556.1:2604606-2832412 GCF_000155635.1 Cyanobium sp. PCC 7001 | reverse complement strand
TGATTCCCAGACGCTCTTGACTTTGGCGTAACACCAAGGCCTCCAACGCCGGAAATCAAGCCTCCATGAGATGCTTTCTTTCCAGACTCACCTATGCAGTTGTCAAGGTTCTGCTGGCTCCTCCCGATCCACGTCCGTTGCTCACGTCCGTTGACCAGGTGAATCCAGCATCAGCTCAGCCGTGATCCCTTGCTGGAATCAGGAATGAGCGGAGGCTAGATTCCTCAGCCGTCCCGCGTCGTCCTCACGACGTCGCGACACCTCACCGTCTCTTGGTCACCCTCCCTCCTCTCGCTTCCTGGCGATCGGGGTCCTTGGCGCTGATCTCAAGCTCACAGCAACCCAACCGGGCTGCTCCTCGCTCGCCATCACGCCCTGCGTCAGTGGAGGTTAGCGGACTCGAACCGCTGACATCCTGCTTGCAAAGCAGGCGCTCTACCAACTGAGCTAAACCCCCAGCTAGCAAGTCCTGCCTGCTTAGCAGGCGGCGAATGGGCCATCCTGGACTTGAACCAGGGACCTCACCCTTATCAGGGGTGCGCTCTAACCACCTGAGCTAATGGCCCAGGAAGTGATCTCCCTCCTCGCTTCTCCCTTGCGGGATCCACAGCTCGGGAGCTCGTGGGGTGACCTAGACAACGTTTAGGAACTGAAAAAGATCGCACAGCCTCCCTGGTTCCATCCCCGCTCAGCCCCATCCTTGCGGATTGGGCTGCTCAGCTCTGGCTCCAGCTTGCCGTGCCTCTCCTTGAGGTACCGATCGACCTTCGAGATGACAGGACCGTGGCCTGAGATCAAAAATGCTCAGACATCACGATCAGTTGTGTCTCCCTGTTAGGAGGTGATCCAGCCGCACCTTCCGGTACGGCTACCTTGTTACGACTTCACCCCAGTCATCAGCCCCACCTTCGGCGTCCTCCTCCACAAGGGTTGGAGTAACGACTTCGGGCGTGGCCAACTTCCATGGTGTGACGGGCGGTGTGTACAAGGCCCGGGAACGTATTCACCGCAGTATGCTGACCTGCGATTACTAGCGATTCCTCCTTCACGTAGGCGAGTTGCAGCCTACGATCTGAACTGAGCCACGGTTTATGGGATTTGCTAGCTCTCGCGAGTTTGCTGCCCTTTGTCCGTAGCATTGTAGTACGTGTGTAGCCCAGGATGTAAGGGGCATGATGACTTGACGTCATCCACACCTTCCTCCGGTTTATCACCGGCGGTCTCTCTAGAGTGCCCAACTCAATGCTGGCAACTAAAGACGTGGGTTGCGCTCGTTGCGGGACTTAACCCAACATCTCACGACACGAGCTGACGACAGCCATGCACCACCTGTCTCTGCGCTCCCGAAGGCACTCCCAAGTTTCCAAGGGATTCGCAGGATGTCAAACCCTGGTAAGGTTCTTCGCGTTGCATCGAATTAAACCACATACTCCACCGCTTGTGCGGGCCCCCGTCAATTCCTTTGAGTTTCACACTTGCGTGCGTACTCCCCAGGCGGAACACTTAACGCGTTGGCTACGACACCGAGGGGGTCGATTCCCCCGACACCTAGTGTTCATCGTTTACGGCCAGGACTACAGGGGTATCTAATCCCTTTCGCTCCCCTGGCTTTCGTCCATGAGCGTCAGTTATGGCCCAGCAGAGCGCCTTCGCCACTGGTGTTCTTCCCGATATCTACGCATTTCACCGCTACACCGGGAATTCCCTCTGCCCCTACCACACTCTAGCCTTCTAGTTTCCATTGCTGAAATGGAGTTAAGCTCCACGCTTTAACAACAGACTTTCAAGGCCGCCTGCGGACGCTTTACGCCCAATAATTCCGGATAACGCTTGCCACTCCCGTATTACCGCGGCTGCTGGCACGGAATTAGCCGTGGCTTATTCCTCAAGTACCGTCAGATCTTCTTCCTTGAGAAAAGAGGTTTACAGCCCAGAGGCCTTCATCCCTCACGCGGCGTTGCTCCGTCAGGCTTTCGCCCATTGCGGAAAATTCCCCACTGCTGCCTCCCGTAGGAGTCTGGGCCGTGTCTCAGTCCCAGTGTGGCTGATCATCCTCTCAGACCAGCTACTGATCGATGCCTTGGTAGGCTCTTACCCCACCAACTAGCTAATCAGACGCGAGCTCATCCCAAGGCGAATACTCGTTTCACCTCTCGGCATATGGGGTATTAGCGGCCGTTTCCAGCCGTTATCCCCCTCCTTGGGGCAGATTCTCACGCGTTACTCACCCGTCCGCCACTCACCCGAAGGTGCGTTCGACTTGCATGTGTTAAGCACGCCGCCAGCGTTCATCCTGAGCCAGGATCAAACTCTCCGTTGTAGTCCGGTCCTCTCGAACCAGCAAAATTCCTTCCGCTGGCCCTCAACTCGGCTTGCTCACTCCCAAACTCAGCGCTGCCACACTCCAATAAGCATCGCAACACCGCTTCAGTCGTGGCCCCATTGTCTTCACAATGGTTTCAAAGAGTGCACGACCCACCAGCCGATCAACACGCAACCTGAAAAATTCTCATCCTCAAGTCCCGTCCTCATCCTCTGGCGTCCCGTGACTTTCCCAGATCTCAGATCCGGTTCGCTTCCGGCTCCAACAGACTCTTTCCATGCACAAGCGCTCCGTGATAAAGCTCTCGTCCACTCGCCTGTCAGCGCCAGTCGCTGTGTTCTTTTGACGGGACCTCACACCCCCACTGCTCGTTCGTCATCCATCCCCTCAGATCTCTCCAGCACCCACACCGCCCTCTCAGGCAGCACGCACGCTCTCCAGACCCTCAAGAACCCATGACGCAGTGGAAGCGTCAGTTCCTAAACGTTTCGGTTGTCCAGGTTCCTCCACCTCCACCCCAGTTACCCGGAGCTCTCGGTGGACGCCGCCTTCTCAGGCGACCCAGAAAACTTACATCACCGGCAGCTCACAGCCTCGCGGCCTTCGCTCCCTCCGTAAGCCCTGCTAACCCCCTTCAGGGGCGCAGTCCAAAACCTTAGCACCTAGGGGAGGTACCGTGCGTCGAGGTGGTTGCCGGGGGCCGGAGCTGTGGCTCGGACCGGGTCACAACCTGCTCAGTGGCTGGCCTGTGCCACGATCCGAACCCTGTCCTGCCTGCCCTCCCCCGCTGTGACCCTGCGGCTCACCAACACCCTCACCCGCCGCACCGAAGCCTTCGAACCGCTGCAGCCGGGCACCGTGAGCATCTACTGCTGCGGCGTGACGGTCTACGACCTGTGCCACCTGGGCCACGCCCGCAGCTACATCGCCTGGGACGTGCTGCGCCGCTACCTGCTCTGGCGTGGCTACGCGGTGACCTTCGTGCAGAACTACACCGACATCGACGACAAGATCCTGCGCCGTGCCGCCGAGGAAGGCAGCTCGATGGAGGCGGTGAGCGCCCGCAACATCCAGGCCTTCGAGGCCGACATGGCCCGCCTCAACATCCTGCCGCCCGACCGGATGCCGCGGGCCACCCGCAGCCTCGAGGCGATCCGGGCCCTGATCCAGGAGCTGGAGGCCAGGGGGGCCGCCTACTCCGCCGATGGCGACGTGTATTTCGCCGTGATGCGCCACGCCGGCTACGGCAAGCTCTCCGGCCGGGAACTGAGCGAACAGCAGAACAACGCCGCCGGGCGGGTGGCCGACGCCGAGGAGGCCCGCAAGCAGCACCCCTTCGACTTCGCCCTCTGGAAGGGCGCCAAGCCCGGTGAGCCCAGCTTCCCCTCCCCCTGGGGCCCCGGCCGGCCCGGCTGGCACATCGAGTGCTCCGCCATGGTGCGCGAGGAACTGGGCGACACGATCGACATCCACCTGGGTGGGGCCGATCTGATCTTTCCCCATCACGAGAACGAGATCGCCCAGTCGGAAGCGGCCACGGGCCGGGAGCTGGCCCGCTACTGGCTGCACAACGGCATGGTCAACGTGGGCGGGGAGAAGATGAGCAAGTCGCTCGGCAACTTCACCACCATCCGCGGCCTGCTGGATTCGGGCATCAGTCCGATGACGCTGCGGCTCTTCACCCTGCAGGCCCATTACCGCAAGCCCCTGGACTTCACGGCCGAGGCCCTGGACGCGGCAGCCGCGGGCTGGAGCGGCCTCAACGCGGCACTCGGTCTGAATGGCGGCGAGGACGGCTCGGCGGGTCAAGAGAAGGCAACGGAACCCGAGGCGATCACGGCGGTTCCCATCGCCACCGATCCGGCCAGCCTCAGAGAGGAGCTGGCCGCGCTCCAGCGCCGCTTCATCGCCGCCATGGACGACGACCTCAACACGGCGGCGGCCCTGGCGGTGCTGTTTGAGCTGGCCAGGCCCCTGCGGGGGCTGGCCCACCGGCTGGAGCGGGGGGATCCTGCCGCGGCCGTGGAAGCCGGCCAGCCTGAGATCGCCTCCCGCAGCCGCCTGCTGCAGGAGCTGGCGGCCGTGCTCGGCCTGCGGCACGAGCCCTCGGCTCCACCCCAGACGGCCAAGGGCACCGGTGAGGGGGGGGCCACCGAGGAGCGGATCGCGGCGCGGATCGAGGCGCGCCGTGCCGCCAAGGCCGCCCGCGACTTCACCGAGGCCGACCGGATCCGGGCCGAACTGCTGGCCGAAGGCATCGAGCTGATCGACCGGCCCGGCGGTGTGACCGACTGGCTGCGGCGCTGATCACGCTGCGGCACCGATCAGGGCCTGGGCTGATCGGCCATCAGCCGCTCGATGCGGCGGATGCGCTGCAGGGTGGTCTGCCACACCTGGAGCCGGAACGCCTGACTGCCGTCCCCGCTCTGCACAGCCTGGCGGCAGCCCTCCACCAGCGCCTCGATGTTCTCGCGACGCTCGAAGGCGTCCCAGAGCTGCCGCTCCAGCTTGGCCCGCTCGATGAAATTCCAGCGTTGCAGCCACGCGGGCAGTGGCGCCATCCGGGGGCTCCCGACTGCAGCCAGTTAAGCCTCAGCCGCTCCAGCTGCGCACCAGATCCACCACCGACACCACCAGGCCGGCCGTGATCGCCGGCGGCGACACCCAGCGCAGGGCCCAGAGCAGCGGCAGCACCAGCGCCGGAGGACTGCCGCCCTGGTGCAGATCGGCCAGGAAGCGCGACGGTGCCCCCCAACCCAGCAGCAGGGCCATGGCCAGACCGCCGCTGATCAGCACCACGCCACCGAACACCGCATCCATCTTTTCCAGCACGGCCACATCGAGGGCGGAGGGCAGGCCCAGCAGGGCGATCAGCACCACCAGCAGCCACACCGTGAACCGACGGCTCAGGCCGAGCCGGTCGATCAGCGAACTGGTGGGCACCTCCAGCAGCGAGACCGAGGAGGTGATGGCCGCGATGTAGGCCAGGCAGAAGAACAGCACCGCCACTACCCGCCCGCTGGCCCCCAGTGAGGCCAGGCCCGTGGGCAGGGCGATGAACAGGGTGCCCACGGTGCTGCCGCTCACCACATCCCCCAGCCCGAAGCTGGCCACCACCGGAAAGGTGACGCAGCCCGCCATCAGACCCACGGCGGTGTCCATCCCCACCACGCAGGCCGCCTCGCGGGGGATCGGGCTGCGGCGATCGAGATAGGCCGCGTAGGCCAGGATCGCGCCGATGCCGGTGCCGATCGAGAAGAAGGCCTGGGTGAAGGCGTTGCGGATCGTGGTGGGATCGGTGAGCTTGGCCGGATCCCAGCGCAGCAGGAAGGTGCGGTAGCCCTCGGCCGCACCGGGCAGGGTGAGCGCCCACACCAGCAGGCCCAGCAGCAGCAGGAACAGCAGGGGCATGCCCCAGCGGCTGAGGCGCTCGATGCCGCCACGGATTCCGGCCGCCACCACCACCCCGGTGAGGGCCAGGCTGAGCAGATGGGCCACCACCGCATCACCGCCGCTGCTGATGGCGGCGAAATAGGCCTCGGCCGCCGCCATGTCGGCGGGCAGACCGGCGGTGAGGGCATGCAGCAGGGAGCGGCCGGTCCAGCCCATCAGCACGGCGTAGTAGGCCAGGATTCCCACAGCCGCAGCCATGTAGAGCCAGCCCAGCGGTGCCCAGCGGCGGCCCCCCGCCGTGATCGGCGCCAGCAGGGGGGCATGGCCGGTGCTGCGGCCCAGCACCATCTCGGCCACCAGCACCGGCAGGCACACCACCAGCACGATCAGCAGGTAGAGCAGCACGAAGGCGCCGCCGCCCCCCTGGGAGGCCCGATAGGCGAAGCCCCAGAGGTTTCCGAGGCCCACGGCACTGCCTGCGGCGGCCAGCACGAAGCCCAGGGAGGAGCCCCAGTGTTCGGGCGGGTGGCCCCGACCGGGCTGGCCAGTCGCGCTGCGGAAGCTGGGCATGGCGTGTTCAGGGATCGCCCCAGTGTCCGGCACACCGCAAGCGCAGCGGAGCACCGCTGTGGGGATGGTGGAACCGCAGGCCGAGGGCATGGAGGCGCAGCCGCCCCGACCCGGGGTCTGCGGCGGCATCGGCCGGGCCATAGAGCGGGTCGCCCAGGATCGGGTGGCCGATGGCAGCCAGGTGCGCCCGCAGCTGATGGGAGCGCCCGGTGCGGGGAAGCAGCAGCAGGCGCGTCGATGCCGGGCCCAGGGCCAGCCGGCGCCAGAGGGTGAGGCTCGGCTTGCCCCCGGGCACCACGCCGTAGCGGGGCGGACGGGTGCTGACGCGGGCGAGGGGCGCGTCGATGCATCCGCGGCGCCTGGCCAGCTGACCGTGCACCTCGGCCACGTAGGCCTTGCGCACCAGGCCGCGCTGGAACTGGAGGCTCAGGTGGCGATGGCTGGCGGCATCGAGCGCCAGCAGGAGCAGCCCCGAGGTGTCGCGATCGAGCCGGTGCGCCAGCCGGGCCGTGGGCCAGCGCTGCTGCAGTCGGCTGAGGGCCGAGTCCCGCAGGGCGGGGCCGAGGCCAGGCTGACTGAGCAGTCCGGAGGGCTTGTGCACCGCGAGCAGCCAGGCATCGGCATGCACCAGCTCCAGGCCCCACCGCGCGTCGGGCGGTCCAACCGGCGTGGCTGCCGCCCTCACCCGCTCAGCCGCCCATCTCCTCCACACCCACCCGGGCCTGCAGGGCTTCGAGCCCCACCACCAGGGCCACGCCGATGCCCATCAGCAACAGGGCGGCGGCGAGGGCCGAGGGGCTGGCGGGCGCGGCCAGGGCATCACGCAGCACCACCAGCTTCCCCTTGGCGTTGATGGTGGTTTCCAGCACGGTGCGGAACGGCCAGATCTTCCAGAGCGATCCCACCATGAAGCCCACCAGCAGGGCCACCGTCTGGCCGTGCCAGCGGTGCAGCAACCAGCGCAGCAGCCGCACGAACAGCAGCAGACCGCTGATGCAGCCCAGGGCAAACGGCACCAGGGTGGCCAGATCGAGCCCCTTCACCGCCTCCATCACGTGCTGGTACTGGCCCAGCACCAGCAGCAGGAACGAGCCGGAGATCCCCGGCAGGATCATCGCCATGATCGCCACCCCGCCACTCCAGAAAATGGTGAAGGGGTCGTGGGGCATGGTCACCGGCACCCGCGTGACCAGCAGCAGAGCGCCGATCACCCCCAGGGCCATGGCCACCAGGCCGCTGGCGCCCCAGTGGGCATGGCGGGCGATCAGCACGATCGAGCCCACGATCAGCCCGAAGAAGTAGGCGAACAGCAGCACCGGATGGTGCTCGTACAGCCAGGTGATCGGCCGCACCAGGAGCAGCACCGAGGCGCCGATCCCCACCAGCAGGGGCACCAGGAAGCCCAGCTGCACCCGCGAAGCCGCCTGGCGCCAGGCGCCCCGGCGCAGCAGGGCAAGCAGCTCCAGATCGAAGCCGGCGATTGCCTCCAGCAACCGGCCGTAGATCCCCAGGATGAAGGCCATGCTGCCCCCCGACACGCCGGGCACCACATCGGCGGCCCCCATCGCCAGACCGCAACCAATCACGTAGGGCACTGACGGCGCGGTGGCCATGGGCGAACCGGTGGGACACTTGGAGCGCCGCAACCTTAGGGAGCCCCGCCGTGAAAGCCATCAGCGTGCTCGGTTCCACCGGTTCGATCGGCACCCAGACCCTCGAGCTGGCCTGCGAATTCCCCGACCGCTTCCGGGTGGTGGCCCTCACGGCCGGCAACAACCTCGACCTGCTGCTGGAGCAGATCCTGCGTCACGCTCCCGAGGTGGTGGCCCTGGCCGACGCCGACAAGGTGCCCCAGCTGCGGGAGCGCCTGGAGGCCCTCGATCCGTCGCTGCAGCCCGCCAGGCTGCCGGAACTGCTGGGCGGACCCGAGGGCCTCTGCGCCGCGGCCGCCTGGCCCACGGCCGACCTGGTGGTGACCGGGATCGTGGGCTGCGCCGGCCTGCTGCCCACCCTCGCCGCGATCCGCGCCGGCAAGGATCTGGCCCTCGCCAACAAGGAAACGCTCATCGCCGCCGGACCGGTGGTGCTGCCCGAACTGGCGAAATCCGGCTCCCGGCTGCTGCCGGCCGACTCCGAGCACTCCGCCATCTTCCAGTGCCTGCAGGGCACTCCCTGGGCCGACACGGCGCGGCTGAGCACCGGTGTGCCCACGCCGGGCCTGCGCCGCATCCAGCTCACCGCGTCCGGCGGCGCCTTCCGCGACTGGGACCCGGCTGATCTGCCCAAGGCCACCGTGGCCGATGCCACCAGCCATCCGAACTGGAGCATGGGCCGCAAGATCACGGTGGATTCGGCCTCGCTGATGAACAAGGGCCTGGAGGTGATCGAGGCCCACTACCTGTTCGGCCTGGATTACGACGCCATCGAGATCGTGATCCACCCCCAGAGCATCATCCACTCGATGGTGGAGCTGGCCGATTCCTCGGTGCTGGCCCAGCTGGGCTGGCCCGACATGAAGCTGCCGATCCTCTACTGCCTGAGCTGGCCCGGTCGCCTGCCCACCCCCTGGCGTCGCCTGGATCTCACCGACGTGGGTTCGCTCACCTTCCGCAAGCCCGACCCGGCACGATACCCCTGCATGGAGCTGGCCTACGCCGCGGGCCGCGCCGGCGGCACCATGCCCGCGGTGATGAATGCGGCCAACGAGGAGGCCGTGGCGCTCTTCCTCGAGGAACGGCTCCACTTCCTCGACATCCCGAAGCTGATCGAACAGGTGTGCGACCGCCACCGGGAGGACCGGATGGACAGTCCTTCCCTGGAGGATGTGCTGGCGGTGGACGGCTGGGCACGCCGGGCGACCCACGAGGCGGCCGCTGCGCTGGAGGCCCGCCTGCCCGCCACCCTGCCGGCCTGAGCCATGCCCGGGACTCCGGCCACCGCTGGGCAGCCCGTGGCCCATCACCTGCTCCTCTGCGCCACCCCCACCAAGCCGCTCTGCTGCCCCGATCCCGCCGTGGGTGCCGCCAGCTGGGACACCCTCAAGCGGTTGGTGCGGGAGCTGGGCCTCGAGGATCCGGGCCGCGAGGGAGGCATCGTGCTGCGCACCAAGGCCGACTGCCTGCGCATCTGCGCCGAGGGGCCGGTGCTGCTGGTGTGGCCCGAGGGAATCGTCTACGGCGGCGTGACGCCTGAGCGGATCGAGCGGATCGTGCGGGAGCACGTGGTGGGCGGGGAGCCGGTGGAAGATTGGATCGCGCGAAGGCAGCCGTTTTGGCGCGACGGCTCTCCCCAGGCGCGGCACGCTCAGCCCTGAACCAGCCGCTGGGTCAGGCGATCCAGCCAGGCCGTGCCGAGGCGATCGGCCCAGGAGCCCCTGGTCCCGTCGCGTCGGCCATGGAAACCGTTGTGGCCGCCCTGCCGGGTGAGCACCACCTCGAGCGGGCCTGGACCAGGGGAGCGGCCCCCCGAGGCGACGGCGGCGGCCAGCTCCAATGTGGGACCTGCGGGCACCCAGGGATCATCCAGGGCATGCACCAGCAGGGTGGGCGGCAGCCCTTCCCCCTCCTGGAGCCTGGTGCGGAGGGCGGACAGCGGTGAAGCCTGCCGGTAGTAGTGCTCCACATCGGCGTAGCCCCAGCGGGGTGCCGTGATGGCGGCGTCGAAGGCGCGGATGCTCCCGGGCGCGTTGCCGCCCTCAAGATCGCGTCGCTCGTGCGGATCCAGGCCGAAGGGGTCGTGCAGGGTCTCGGCCATCAGCCGTTGCAGCAGCCAGCGCTGGTAGAGACGGTTGCGGGGCCGCTCGATCTGGGCCGAACTGACGGCCAGATCCAGAGGGCTACTCACACACACCAGGCCCGCCAGCAGGGTCGGCTCCGCCAGGGCGGCATTGAGCAGCACGGTGCCCCCCAGCGACAGGCCCACGGCCAGCAGCGGCGCCGGAGCCGCCAGGGCAGCGGCCTGCCGCAGCACCGGCAGGAGGTCACGGTTGCAGCAGGCGGCATAGGTGCCGCGGGCCAGGGGGCGGCCAGGTCCGGCGCCACGCAGGTTCAGGCGCAGGACGGCAAAGCCGGCCTGCTGCAGCAGCTGCCCCAGGCGGCGCACCCCGCCGCGGCGGCTGCTCCCCCCCAGACCGTGCAGCACCAGCACCCAGGCCCGGGGCGGCGCCTCCTGGCTGGAGCCCGCAGGCCTGGGCGGATCCAGGCTGGCCATGAGCCGCTCGCCCGCCTCCAGATCGAACAGGTGAGGGATGCCGCGATCGGGCCCCAGCGCCAGCGGGCGCAGGCTGTCGCGCAGGGTCTGGAGATCGGCACCCAGCCAGGGGAAACGGGGCTGGAAGGGCTCCAGGTCAAGGGAGGCCAGCAGCGGGCCGGCCCCGAGGGGGTGGGCCACCCGGGCTCAGGACGCCACCTTCTGACGCCCGACCCCCAGCTCCCGCAGTTCCGAGAGCAGGCCATTGAGCACCGCCTTGGCGTCGCCGAACACCATGGCGGTCTGGGGCAGCTCGAACAGCGCATTGGCGATGCCGGCGTAGCCGGCGCCGAGGCTGCGCTTCACCACGAACACCTGGCGGGCCTGATCCACCTCCAGCACCGGCATGCCGTAGAGGGGGCTGGCGGGGTCGGTCTTGGCATCGGGGTTCACCACGTCGTTGGCGCCCAGCACGATCGCAACATCGGTGCGGGGGAATTCTGGGTTGATCGCGTCCATCTCCTGGAGCTGCTCGTAGGGCACGTCGGCCTCGGCCAGCAGCACGTTCATGTGGCCCGGCATGCGGCCCGCCACCGGGTGGATGGCGTAGCTCACCTCGGTGCCGTTGGCTTCCAGCACCTTGGCGAGTTCCCGCAGGGCGTGCTGGGCCTGGGCCACGGCCAGGCCGTAGCCGGGCACGAACACCACCCGCTCGGCGTTCTCCAGGGCCAGGGCGCACTCTTCGGGGCTGCAGCTGGTGATGTGGGTGTAGCCGGCTTCGCCGCCGCCGCCGCCCACCTTGGCCGCAGCGCCGAGCGCGCCGCCGAACAGCACGCTCACCAGCGAGCGGTTCATGGCCGTGCACATCACCTGGGTGAGGATCAGGCCCGCCGCGCCCACCATGGCGCCGGCCACGATCAGCAGCTGGCTGCCCACCACGAAGCCGGCCGCCGCCGCCGCCACGCCGGAATAGCTGTTCAGCAGGGAGATCACCACCGGCATGTCGGCGCCGCCGATCGGCAGGGTCACCCCCACCCCCAGCAGCAGGGCGCTGGCCACCAGCACGGCCAGCACCGCACCGCCGCTGTGGCTGGGCAGCAGCACGGCCGCCCCCAGGGCCACGGCCGCCAGGGTGAGATTCACGCCGTGGCGCAGGCTGCTCTGGGTCCAGGAGGGCGTGTCCAGCCAACCCTGCAGCTTGGCCATGGCCACGATCGAGCCGCTGAAGGTGATGGCACCCACCACCACCGAGATCGCGATCGACACCTGGGCGACCAGGTCGGAGGCGTCGGCCTGGAACAGGGCCACGCCCACCGCCACCAGCAGGGAGGCCAGGCCGCCGCAGCCGTTGAACAGGGCCACCATCTCGGGCATGGCCGTCATCGGCACACGCCGGGCCGTGATCAGGCCCGCCAGGCCACCGGCGGCGGCGCCGAGGGCGATGCCGGCCCAGGCGATCGGCGCCGGACGCAGCTGGATCAGCAACCCCGCCACCGCCAGGCCCATGGCCAGGGCCGCCAGGCCGTTGGCGGAGCGGGCGGAGCGCACCTTGGAGAGGCCCTTGATGCCCAGGGCGAGCAGCAGCACCGCCCCCAGGTCGATGGCCACGGGAAATGCGGCAGCCAATGTGTCCATCGTGATCGGTTGCGGGAAGAGGCGAAGAAGGAAGAGAGAGGAAGAACGAGCGAGCGGAACGGGAACGGCCTGGCCGGCTCAGCGCGGCTTGCGGGCGAACATGGCCAGCATCCGGTCGGTCACCAGGAAGCCCCCCACCACGTTGAACAGGGCGAAGCCGAGCGACAGGGATCCCAGCAGCAACAGCACCGGACTCTCGCCCGCCTGGGCGATCAGGGTGAGGGAGGCCAGCACGGTGATGCCGCTGATGGCGTTGGCACCGCTCATCAGCGGCGTGTGCAGGGTGGGAGGCACCTTGCCGATCAGTTCGAGGCCCAGCAGGCTGCCGAGCAGCAGCACCCAGAGCGATTCGGAGAGGCTGCTCATGCGCCCGCCCCCACCAGCTGGGGCTCCTCGGCGGCCACGCCCACCACATCCGGGCGCCAGCAGCGCCCGGCGTGGGTGATCAGGCAGCCGGCCACGATCGGATCCTCCCGGTTCAGGCTGAAGCCCTGAAGCCCAGCCTCCACCTCCGCTTCCGCGGACGGCAGGGTGAGCAGGTGCTCCAGCAGCGCGGCCACGTTGCGGGCGTAGAGGGCACTGGCGTGGTTCGGCACGCTGCTGGGCAGGGCGTCGGCCCCGATCAGCTGCACGCCGTTGCGCAGCACCGTCTGGCCGGCAACGGTGCAGGCGCAGTTGCCGCCCTGCCCCACGGCCAGGTCCACGACCACCGAGCCCGGCCGCAGCCGGTCCAGCATCGCCTCGCTGATCAACCGCGGCGCCGGCCGTCCCGGCACCTGGGCTGTGCAGATCACCATGTCGGCCTGGGCCAGCTGCTCCTCGAGCTGCTGGCGCTGGGCCGCCAGGAAGGCCTCCGTGGCGGCCTGGGCATAGCCACCCACCTCAGCCGGGGTGTCGCCCAGCTCCGGAGGAGCCACGAAGCGGCCCCCCAGGGATTCCACCTGCTCGCGGGCGGCGGGGCGCACATCACTGACGTACACCACGGAACCCAGGCGGCGGGCGGTGGCCAGGGCCTGCAGGCCGGCCACGCCGGCGCCCAGGATCAGGGTGCGGGCCGGCTGGATCGTGCCGGCGGCCGTCATCAACATCGGCACGTAGCGGTCCAGGGCCGCCGCCGCCAGCAGCACCGCCTTGTAGCCGGCGATGTTGGCCTGGGAGGAGAGCACGTCCATGGTCTGGGCCCGGCTGGTGCGGGGCAGCAGCTCCAGGGCCATGGCCGACACCTGGCGCCGGTTCAGGGCTCCCACCAGCGCATCGGCGCCGTAGGGGGCCAGCAGACCCACCAGCAGGGCACCGGGGCGCAGCTGCTCCAGCCGTTCCTGGGCGGGAGGCTGGACGCAGAGCACCCCATCTACCTTCTCCCAGGAGGGGGTTTCGGGGGAGAGCAGTTCGGCTCCGGCTTCGGCGTAGGCCCGGTCCTGAAAGCCCGAGGGCTCACCGGCGCCGGCCTCGACCGCCAGGCGCAGGCCCTTGGCCGTGAGTCTCTGGACGGTTTCGGGCGTGGCGGCCACCCGCGCCTCGCCGGGCCGGTATTCCCGGGGAATCAGGAGCTGGGGGGGAGATGGGGACACCGTTGCTTCGCATGGTCCTGCTTCCATTAGGAAGCGGGTGGCCGCAACCGGCAACGACTCCGCCACGAATGTGCGGGCTTGACCACGCAGACCGGGCCGGCACGGGGCTGATCTGAAGAGCTGCATCAGAGCAGCGGCGTCAGAAGATCGGCAGCAGCTCCTGCTCGATGCTGATCGCCAGGGCGCGGGCCTGGCACCGGTGCAGCAGCCGCGCCCGCAGGATGAGCGGGTCGATGTCGCAGTCACGCCGCCAGCAGAGTTCCAGATGGCGGCGCTGCCACGACGCCCAGGGGCGGCGGGTCTCGGGAGGGGAGGGCATGACCGATGGGGTGGAGGAGCAGGTGCCCGGAACCTAGGCAGAGCCGGGGAACGGCCCATCAGCGAGAACACCTATTCCTGTTGCCTGCTCCGTTGCGTGCTCGCAGGCCCGGCTTGGCCTGGTGCGGGTTGCTGCCGGGCTGGACAGCACCCGGGACAATGGCCAGCGCACGGAGGGCTATGGCCAACCTGTCGTTCGACCTGGTCCAAGGCCGCCCCCCGCAGGCCGGCTCGGCCCCCCGTGGCCTCCAGCCACGCCAGTGGCAGAGCCGGCTGGTGCAGCTGATGCGGGCGCGGCTGGTGCAGGAGCGGCCCGGGGGCCAGGACGTGCTGATCCATGCCGGCCCCGGCGCCGGCAAGACCCTCGGCGCCCTGCTCGGTTTCCAGCGCCTGCATCAGGAGGGCCGCCTGGATCGGTTCCTGGTGTTCTGCCACCGCGCCTCGATCGCACAGCAGTGGCAGGCGGCCGCGCGTCGCCTTGGCCTGCAGCTGGAGCGCTGGGATCCGGAACTCGACCTGAATCCCCTGAGCGCCGGGCCCACCTGCCAGGGCCTGGTGCTCAGTTACCAGTCCGCGGCCCGGCACCGGCAGCGGCTGGAGGCCGCCTGGAACGACCCCTGGCTCGCCACCGACGGCGCCCCGGGCCATCCGGACAGCGGCAGCCGCTGGCTGGCGATCGCCGATGAGGTGCACCATCTGGGCATCGACCCGGAGGAGCCGGAGGCGGCCGCCTGGGGCCATGCGTTCGGACGTCTCACGGAGACGGCAGCCCTGAGGCTGGGACTCACGGGCACACCGTTCCGAGCCGACAACCTGGCGTTCTGCGCGGCCCGGCGCGAGCGCCTGCGCCAGGGCGATGAGGTGGTGGAGCGGATCACGCCGGACCTGAGCGTGGAGCCGCGCCAGCTGATCGCCGCCGGGGACGTGCGCCCTCTGGAGTTCCGCTTTCAGGACGGCTGGGTGGAGCATGGGCGGCCAGCCGACCCGGAGGGGCTGCAGCACAGCGACACGGAGACCTCGCCCCTCTCGGCCGAAAGCCGCGAAAGCTGGCGGGCCCGGAACCTGCGGCGCGCGATCCGGCTGGGCGATTCCAGCAGCATCGCCCTGCGCATGCTGCTCAGCGCCCGCTCCCGCCTGGAGCGGGTCCGCCGCGAGCATCCGGAGGCGGGCGGCCTGGTGATCGCCCGTGACATCAACCACGCCGGCCAGGTGAGGGATCTGCTGGTGGAGCAGGGCGACCGGGTGCATCTGGTGCACTCCCAGGATCCCGACGCCTCCGAGCACCTGCGCGCCTTCCAGGACGGCGATGCCGACTGGCTGGTGAGCATCGACATGTGCGCGGAGGGCTTCGATGCTCCGCGGCTGCGGGTGGTGGCCTACCTCACCACCGTGGTCACCCGCAGCCGCTTCGTGCAGGCGATCACCCGGGCCGTGCGCATGGACGCCAGCCGTGCCTCCCTGGAGGCGATTCCCCGGCATCCCTCCTACGTGTTCGCCCCCGCCGATCCGCTGCTGATCGCCTACGCCCGCAGCTGGTCGCTCAGCGAGCCCTACCTGCTGCGCGGCCGCCCCTTGATCACCGATGCGCCCGGCCACGGCGGCACTCCTGGCAGCCTCCAGCCCCTGGAGGCGATCGACGAGGAGGCCGGTGCCGTGATCCGCCTGCGCGGCCCCCAGCTGCCGGGATTCCTGCAGCGCCCGGCCTGAGCAGAGCTCAGAGGGCCCCGTGCGGCCTGGATGGGGGCGTGGGCGCTGGAGAGAGAATCGGTACGTTTTCAACACATCCCCTTGCGAAATGCGGCCGCATCGGCGATGGGGATTGAGACGTTGTGTCAACCACTACGCCAGTCGGGACGACGGCCCGCCAACGTGGTGCCACATATGGAGTGGATCGGGATCATGGAAGCCCCACTGAATCGCCGACTCACCGTTGCCGTGAGCTGGGCCCTGGCCCGCCGGGCCACCCTCGATGCCCTCGAGCAGTACGAGGAGAGCTACGCCCTCACCGAGGAATTCCGGGAGTGGCTGCTGGGAGTGGAGGATCACCCCCAGCTCCTGGAACTGGGGATGCTGATGGTGCCAGCGGACCTGACCAAGGGCGCCAACCCCGAGATCGACGGCATTCTTGAAATCTGAACAAAAGCTTAAGGCCTCGGGCGTCCTCCTGATGCCCCAGCGGCAAGCCCCGATCGCCTAGGGTTAACTCATAGTCAATCCGCTTAAGCCGTGTCCGACGCGCGTTCCGGCGCTGCAGCCGCCCCTGGCGCCGCCCCCAGACCCGACGTCGAAAACCTGGTGATCGTGGGCTCGGGCCCGGCCGGCTACACCGCCGCCATCTACGCCGCCCGCGCCAACCTCAACCCGCTGATGATCACGGGCTTTCAGGATGGCGGCATCCCCGGTGGTCAGCTGATGACCACCACCCACGTGGAGAACTACCCGGGGTTCCCCGACGGCATCCTGGGGCCCGATCTGATGGACCGGATGAAGGCCCAGGCCGAGCGCTGGGGCACCACGCTCGTGCTCGCCGACGCAACGGCGATCGACCTGTCCCAGCGGCCCTTCCGGATCACGGCCGACGGAACCACCTACCTGGCCCAGAGCCTGATCCTGGCCACCGGCGCCAGCGCCAACCGGCTGGGCCTGCCGCAGGAGGAGCGGTTCTGGAGCAGCGGCATCAGCGCCTGCGCCATCTGCGATGGCGCCACGCCCCAGTTCCGCGATCAGGCGGTGGCCGTGGTCGGCGGCGGTGACTCCGCCTGCGAGGAGGCGGTGTACCTCACCAAATACGGGGATCACGTGCACCTGATCGTGCGCTCCGACAGGCTGCGGGCCAGCAAGGCCATGGCTGACCGGGTGCTGGCCAACCCTTCCATCACCGTTCACTGGCACCGCCAGGTGGTGGACTGCAGCGGCACGGACTGGCTCGAGGCGATCACCCTGCGTGACGCCATCAGCGGCGCCACCGAGGAGCTCGCCGTGAAGGGCCTCTTCTACGCCATCGGCCACACCCCCAACACCCGCCTGGTGCGGGATCAGCTTGAGGTGGATGCCCACGGCTACCTGGTCACCCGACCGGGCCGGCCCGAAACCAGCGTGGAGGGCGTGTTCGCCGCCGGCGATGTGGCCGATGCCGAGTGGCGCCAGGGCATCACCGCGGCCGGCAGCGGCTGTCAGGCGGCCCTGGCGGCCGAGCGCTGGCTCAGCCATCACAACCTCGCGGTGGAGGTGAAGCGCGAGGCGGTGGATCCCCAGGAGGTGGGTGAACCCAAACGCACCGCCGAAAGCGACGAGGCCAACTACGACCCGCACGCCCTCTGGCAGAAGGGCGGCTACGCCCTGCGCAAGCTCTACCACGACAGCGACAGGCCTCTGCTGGTGGTCTACACCTCACCCACCTGCGGCCCCTGCCATGTGCTCAAGCCCCAGCTGAAGCGGGTGCTGGATGAGCTGGGCGGCGGCGCCCAGGGCGTGGAGATCGACATCGAAGCCGACCAGGAGATCGCGGTTCAGGCGGGGGTCACGGGAACGCCCACGGTGCAGCTGTTCTTCCGCAAGGAACTGAAGCAGCAGTTCAAGGGGGTGAAGCAGCGCAGCGAGTTCAAGGCGGCCATCGAAGCGCTGCTGGCCGTTCCCGCCTGAGCCCAGCGGGAGCCCGCCCGGTGCAACCCGGCTGGCTCAGCGGCGCCGGGGCCCCCCGGGGCGGTTGCCGCCCGCCCGCGGGCCGGTGGCTCCGGCATTGCGCTCCCGGTAGGTGATGCGGCCGCGGGTGAGGTCGTAGGGGCTGATCTCCACCAGCACCTTGTCGCCGGCGAGGAGCTTGATGCGGAACTTGGTGAGCTTGCCGGCCGCACGGCACAGGCACTGGTGACCAGCCGGCTGCTCCAGGGTCACCAGGTAGAACCCGTTGCCCTGTTCTTTCTCGATCACACCGGAGGTCTCAATCATGCGGCGAGGCGCTCAATCCATGGAACAGCAAGTCCCAGCTTAGGCGCCGCCCGCCGCCAGGCCCGGCCGCTGCCTGCACAGGCCTAGGGTCTGCGCGACGTCAACCGCGCTGATCGCCGCATGGTCCTCCCCCCACTCAGTCTGAATCTGGGCCTGCTGCTGATCTCGATCGGCGTGGTCAACCTGTGGAATGCCCGCCGGTCCTGAGGAACTGCCCGCCTCACGTCCCACCACCCTGCTGTTCCACAAGCCCTACGGGGTGCTGAGCCAGTTCACCCCCGAACCGGGCAGCCGCTGGCGCTGCCTGGCCGATTTCATTGCCGTGCCGGGGGTCTATGCGGCGGGCCGCCTCGACGCCGACAGCGAGGGTCTGCTGCTGCTCACGGCCAATGGCCGGCTGCAGCAGCGGCTCACCGATCCGGCCTTCGGTCACTGGCGCACCTACTGGGTGCAGGTGGAAGGGGAGGCAGGCCAGCGGCCGGAGGCCCTGCAGCAGCTCCGCCAGGGGGTGGTCATCCAGGGGAGGCTCACACGTCCGGCCCTGGTGCGTTGCCTGAGCGATCCTAAGCTGCCTGAGCGGGACCCACCGATCCGGCAGCGGGCCACCATCCCGGTCAGTTGGCTGGAACTGCAGCTGCAGGAGGGCCGCAACCGCCAGGTGCGGCGCATGACCGCCAGGGTGGGGCTGCCCACCCTGCGGCTGATCCGGGTGGCCATCGACCTGATGGATGGCGAAGCACCGCTCAGCCTGAGCGGTCTGAAGCCAGGCGATTGGCGCAGGGTGAGCCATCGCGAGGAACACCGACTGGCGAGGTTGCTTCAGCGCAGTGTCGAAGCGGAGGCTGGGCCTTGCCGGCGCTCGCCTGGCCGGGGCGGCCGGGCCGGCGGCGGAAAATCGGGCCAGGCCGGCGGGGGCGGATAGGGCGGCCTGGCAAGCCAACCGATCGACTCAGCCCAGCCCATCCCTGCGGTCACGCACCCTCTGCAGCTGCCCGTAGGAATCGTTGGGGTGGGAAGACGGTAAGAGCGCAGCTTCAGTGCGTTGACTGGGATTGTGGCTAGGGCGGGGCAACAATTAGAGGTGACAACTGGGGGCAATGGCGGCGCAACCAGGCCCATACCGCAGACCGGCACAGAGTGGCGACTACGCAAGGCTGTGGGGTTCCCCCGATGTCGTGGAAGGCGAATCCTGCCAGTCAGTGGGCTTCGCGGAGGTTTGGTCCATCTGAGGTCTGATCCATCTGTGGAAGGCAAGGAATGCTGGCAGCTGAAGAGGCTATGGCGATGGCGTCGTCACTGGAGAGCCTTCCTCCTCTCCACCCCTACTCCAGCCCAGAAGCATGCCAGCCACGGGGATGGCCAGAAACACTCCAAGCAGACCCGCTAGACGCTCACCCACGAACAGCGCAAAGAACAGAACGACCGGCTGGATCTCAAGGACCCTTCCCATCACCCGCGGATGGATGAGATTGTCCTGGATCTGCTGAAGAACAACCGAGGCGATCACCACCTGCAAGGCCAGCCACTGCCCCTGGGTCAGGAATACCACGGTGGCCGCTACGATCACGCCGAGGGTGGCACCGATGCCTGGGATGGCATCCAGTACACCCACAACAATTGCCAGCAGCAAGGAGAATTTAACACCAAGCACAGCGAATACCAGGAGACTTGCAAGACATAGAAAGATCATCAGCGTGACCTGCCCACGCAGAAAACCGAGCACGTTCTTCTGAACACTCCGATCAAAGCGATCCCGCACGTCAATGGGCAATAGACGCAAGAGCTGTCTCCAGGTGGCTCCATTGTCAATGAGCATGTAGACCACGATCACAACCAGAAAAACGCTGCCGAAGACGCTGGTAAAGGCCCCACCAACCACCCCGAGGCTCGTGCCGAGACTGGCACGTAGAAGCTCAATCAGCTGGGGGGGCTCAATCGTCTTGAGAAAACTGTGAAAGGGAAGATCCGGCCGCTGAAAGGCCAGAACCAGATCGTTGAGCAAGGTGCTGCCCTGATTGATCAGCTGGGAGCCAAGCACCTGTACAAACAGGCCTACCACGCCGAGGGTCCCCAGCACGGTGAGCAGGATTGCCAGGCTTCTCGCGCAACCCAGACGCACCAACCGACGTACCGGGAAGTCCAGCAGCACTGCCAGCATCGCCGCTGCGATGAACAAGGTGAGCACCGCTTGGAAGTAGTCGATCAGTTTCACCACACCCCAGCCACAGGCAAGCAGCAACAGAAAGCGCAGCAGTGCCGAGTGGCTCAACCGCCTCCAGGCCGGAGCATTCAAGTCGTTCATGGAAATGGTCGGCTACAGGGAAGCTCGTGGCAGCCATGATCCTGCACTGAGCCACGATTCACCGATTCAAGACCAAAGAGGCCCCAAACTTGGAAAAAGCCAAGAACACAGCAGCCCCAGCCATCACAGCACCGTCCCTGGGTGAGCGAGCGCATGAGGTCCCTGTGGCTCTGATCAGGCAGATGGGAAGGGCACTTGCCACTGCTGGGCAAGGGTTACACCTCTGCCCAGTCCCTTTCGTCAGCACCATCCGGCCGCTGGGCCGCCGTGCAACCCTCTGCTGCTGAGTCTGGATACCCAAGGTCGTGGTCCCGTCGATCACAGGTTCGTCGTGCTCGCCGCTGAATAACCCGTCCCTCTGGCACGGTTCCATGGCGCTCTGCTTGGCGTTGAGCCGCAGCCCCGCAAGCAGGGGTCGCCTGGGCTGTGTCTGCACGGCCAGGCGGATGGGAGGAGGCCCGGTGGCGGGCTCAACGCCTGGATCACCGCGGCCCTACCCCTGGGTGCCTCGCTGCTGAATCCGGAGGGCAACCGCCTGTTGCGGTTAGTGCTGCCCTGAGGGTTGGGCGAGGCTGGCCGCCATCCCCTGCTGGTGCCCACATCCGCAACGCCCTGGCAGGACGAGCCGGCGGTAGACAGCCCTGTTCCGCGTTGCATGGGGCTTCTCCTGGCCAAGTCTGGCGGGTCGGGGGGCTCTCATCAGGCCTGGACCGATCAAGGGGGTCATGTCAAGCACGCTGAACACAGCTCCCAGCCCCATGCAGTGACTGAAGCCTGGAGACCCACATGCCCACAACAGAAAAGACTCTGAAGGATGCCCGTGAGTATCTCCGGATGACAGATGGGGGCTCACGAAAGACATCTGCCTTGAGGCAGTTTCTCCTTACGACGCCTCTCCGTACCCCACTTGAGCTCAGGACGTGGACGAATGACTTGTGGAAGGTGATTCTCAACGCCTCAGACCCGGGTTGGGAACGGATCGGCTATAGGCTTCAGCGGATTGGGCCTGTTGGAACCACCGCCACTGGAACCACCACCACAACAATCCATGAAAAGTCTCCCCCGCCTCAAAGAGGTATTGCCATCGGGCAGGGGAGAATGCTTGGGGTGTTCTTGGCGGCTGTATGGCTGGTGAATCAATCTACAAGGAGTCGACTCGAGAGCATCCAGGCGCTGGGGCATCCTGACCTATAGGTCTCAGCCGGTGGTTCCAGTACATGGAACGGAAACTCGGAAATTGGGAACCCTCAAGCCCTCCACGTGGGCAGGCCATTCTTACCCCTGTTTCGCCATAAAGACTGGGGTGTCACGTTGATTCCATGGTCGGCAGCGAGCCGTGCCGCTTCCTCAGTGGATCCTGACCTCCGCATGACAATGGCAAAATCCTCGTTCCGCAAGATCAGGTTTTGGAGCTCATGCAGCTCTTGTAAACTCGAATTGGAAGAATGTTTGGTGCTGGGTTGAACAGTCCTGGTAGCCATGTGGCCCTCTCCGCGGATACGTCTGAATTTACATGGCCTGATCGATAGCTTGGCCAGTTCTTGAAGTCGGATTACCGATAGGCAATAGCACGGATCACTGATCTTGGCGAAGAACAGCAGAGAAGAACTGGGGTGCCTCAGGCGCGTGAACGCTCTGCTGTACCCGAGAGAACACCCAGTTGCGGACACCTTTAAGCCATGCTCAGCGGCCTAGAGCCAGAGCGCTGAAGCGGCAATCGCCTGGAGACGGGCTTGGGCTTCTGGAGACCCCCCTCCTCGGAGGCGCCAATGGTTTCACCCGTTGTCCGCATCAGGCCAGGCAGGAAGACCGTTAGGAACAGAACTGCTGGCAGGCCTGCAAACAGGGCGATGGCAAAACCATACCCAAGAATAATTTCGGCAAATGAATGTGTCATGATGACCCCTCAGTGAAGTGCTTGAGCTCATTGCAAGTAGGATACATTAAACAAAATATACAAAATATATTGCACTCTACACTCTCCCGCCTCCTTGCTCTCAACCTAGCAGGTTGATTCAGAGTCTGCCTGAAAAGCCAACAGGTTTAGTAAGAATCACCTATTGAAGGAGTGTGTGGCTTCGGTCACCAGTGACCACGTCGCTTTTGGTGTTGTCACAGCAGTTCAGGCGGGGTGTGGACACGCGACAGGTTTCCAGTACGAACCCTCCTCTGGGGCGGCCCCGCTGCGTCAGGCGGGCATTGGGGTGGCCATGCATGGAGGCGTGAGGTCGGTGATGGTGGGTCGCACCTCAACCCGTAGCGACCTCATCCCCGCTGTACCTGACCGACCTGCTGGGGCAGAACATCCAGACGCTCTGCCATGAGTGGGCCGATGCCATGGCTTTCAAGACCTCGGAGGAGCAAAAGCACAGGCTGCCTCGCTACCCATTGATCAGATCACCGTCTCAGGACGCACTCGGGCCTTTGGCTGGCGCTTACAACGACCTCAGGCCGACGTCGCTTCCTGAACAGCAGCGGCTGGTTGAGCTGTTCTGCTGGCCAACCTGGTGAGACACAACACCTAAGCCCCCCAGAGCGACTGAAGGGCTGCGATGTCAGATGCTGTAAAGGTGGCGGTTTGCCTGCCCCTATAGGACATTATCGTGTCGCGCTTGTTGTAGAGAGGATTATCGCCGTTGCCATAAGGGTGATTAAGGCCTAGGGCATGCCCGATTTCATGGGCAATCGTATCAGCCTCTCCAAGTGTGAGGCGCTTACCACGCTCGCCCTTCCAGCGAATTTTCACCCTGCCAAATTAAAGCTCTGCATCCCCCGTAAAACCCTTTCCAAGTCCCCCACTAAGCGAATTGATGTTGATATCAGAGTCTCTTGTGCGCTTTCCATTTCTAACAAAAGTGAGGCCTGTCAGGCCATCAAGCTTATCGAAGACCTTTGCGATGTAACTGATTTCACTTTTGGAGACCTTTAGGCCTTGCTTTTCTCCAGCGCCAGATTTGTTGATCCAGTAGCTTACAACTCCATCGTTGCCAGAAGCCCTTCGAAGTTCAGCCGCCCAAGCAGGATCCGCAAGCCCATCAATAGGGATTGGCACGGTGATTAAGGTGATTATTTGTACGCCGTGATACTACGGCCGCTTGGCCGCACACCCTGGCGAATACTGTAGTATCTACTACTGAAATACATGAAGACATTCTAAAGAGACTGGGGTCGTTTCGCGGTCGCATGTGTAGAGCAGTTCTGCGGTATTGACGGCACTGAGCTATGTGCGTCTTGCTTGGATTCAACAAGTGCAGCCATGCCAGCATTAGAACGGTATCAATATCAAAGCTATGCCGATTACTTCCGAGCGGCGAGTGAGGTGATCTGGTGTTTCTGAGCAGCCTTCAACGATGGGCCTCGACCACCAAACCAGACCACCTCAGATCAGCCATCAGGCACGTTCATGCGATTCGGATCCAGAGCCGGAATGAGCTCCAGTGAAGCCTGTCCACTACCCTCTCCTCTATCCTCATGATGGTGTCGCCTACGAATTCACCAAGTCCACCGACCTACGGCAGTTTGGATTGATGATCATCTGTCTTTTCTATTGTCCATGTGCATCATTGTGCACGACGCCAACTTTTACCAAAAACTTCTAACCGCCCATCCCTCAGAACGTCTCCTCTCGTTCCCCCCATACCGGGTGCCCATTGCCCACACTCAGTTGCTCATCAGTTCCTCAGTCGCACGTGGTGAGTTGGTCGCCGGGCAGGCCTGAGGCAGGCGCTCCTCGGAACCTGAGGCCAACCTCTGGATCTGGTGCTGGAAGAGCCTTGTCGCGAGGCACGGGGTACATGCCCGTTTCGCCCTTCGCGAGAGCCTGCTCCCCTTCCATTCTTGATGATGTGCTGTGGATGGGGTAACGACTGCAGGTAACAACTGGGGCATCTTTCTCGTTCCCCAAGAATCCGTGGGATCACTGTCCCAGACTGGCCTTCAGCTCACGCACCGTCTGCAGCTGCCCGTAGTAGTAGTTGGCGCGGGCCCGCCGCTCCGGATCCTCCAGGCTGTCGAAGGCATCGAAGCCAAGGCTCTGCCACAGCTCATGGCCGCAGGTGCTGTTCAGCGCCTCCACGGCCTCCGCCTCGAGATTGGCCAGCCGGCGCTGCAGGTTCTTGATCTGGGCAACCGACATCGGCGAGAGGCATCAACGCGCCATAGTACGGACGAACCACCCCTTCCGACACCTCCCTTCGCCCCGTCTTTCAGAAGGGGAGCTTCTTCTTGGCGTCCTTGTCCAGGTCGGCCTCCATTTCCCGCAGCCGCTTGAGGATCGTGTCGTAGTACTCCTTGAGGTAGCTCTCGAGGGTGGTGGTCTCCGCCGGATCGAGACCGAAGGCGGCGTAGCTCTCCTGCATCGGGGCATCGAGGCGCACGCCACCGCCGGTCACGGCTTCGAAGGCCAGCCGTTCAGCCACGTTGAGGCTGGCCTCGAAGAAGCTGGTGAGCCCGCGCATGAGCTGCAGCAGGAAGGGCGGCACGCGGAACACGCGGGCATCCTTGCCGGTGTAGCGCTCGCACAGCTGGGTGATCTCCCCGGTGGTCCAGGCCCGGGGCCCCACCACCGGAAACGCCTTGCGCACCGTCTCGGGATGGTCGAGGGCGGCCACTGCGAAGCGGGCCATGTCCTGGGTGTTCATGTAGGCGATCGGCGTGGGCGAGCCGCTCACCCACACCGTCTGCCCCTCCAGCACGGGGATGGCGAACTGGCTGATCAGGCCCTGCATGAAGGCCACGCCCCGCAGGATCGTGTAGTCGAGATCGGAGGCCTGCAGCCACTCCTCCGTGCAGGCCTTGATGTCCATCAACGGCACATCGCGGTGCTGGGCCGCATCCAGCAGCGACACGAACACCACCCGGCCGACGCCGGCGCGGCGGCAGGCGGCGAAGAGGTTCTGCTTGCCGGTCCAGTCGATGTCGTAGGCGCTGCCGGGGTCGGTGGCGCGCGCCGTGGCCGCATCGATCACGGCCTCCTGGCCCTCGAGGGCATAGTCCAGGCTGTCGGGCTCGAGCAGATCGCCGCGGGTGAGCTCGCAGCCCCACTCCTGCAGGAACGCGGCCTTGCGGGGGGAGCGCACCATGCAGCGCACCTGGTGACCGGCGTCGAGGGCGCGGCGGGCAATCTGGCGACCGAGGGTGCCCGTTGCGCCGACGACCAGTACCTGCATGCCCATGGTTCAACCGGCGATGAGCCTAGGGGCGCGCCAGTCGCAGCGAGAATGGGTCGCAGGGAGATCGGTCGCAGCGAGATCGGTCGCGGCGGCTGGCGGGTCGGCGGGACGGGGGTCAGTCCTTGTCGGCGAAGCGCAGCAACAGGGCGCCGCCGGCCAGGCCGACGGGGATCAGCACCCAGAACAGGGCGGCGATGCCGAAGATCTCAGAGGCCATGAACCGTTGCCGTGACGCGCACCGTTTTAGCGCGGCGCTGGCGGGGACACCGCAGCGCAGGCAGCGAGCTCAAGAATCCGTGGCCAGGGGGCGTCGCTGCGGAAGCTGCCGGCCATCACCCCGCTCGGGCCGGCACTCCAGCCGTCCTGGTGCAGGGCGGCCAGCAGCGCCTCCAGGCGTGGCGGCCCGCCTCCCAGACGGCGCCCCACCTCTGCGGAGGACCAGCAGCGGGCCGGCTCGCCCGCATCACGGCCGAGGGCCCGCAGCAGGCGCCCCCCGGCCAGGCCCAGGCTGGCCGGGCCCCCCGCGGCCACAACCGCCACTTCCGCCGCCGCCATGGACTCCAGCAGCGGCAGATCCTGCAAGGGGCCCAGCCAGAGGGGTCCGGAAACGGCCAGGGTGCCGCCCGCGCAGGCACAGGCCGGCCAGCGGCGCAACTGCAGCAGGCTCTGGCTCCACTGCTCGCCGCAGCCGTGGCAGTGGGCCAGCAGCCCCAGCTGCTGCTCCTCCCGCTGCGCCGGCCGGCGCCGCAGCCGGATCGCCGTGCGGAAGGTGCGGCCCTCGCTGAAGCTGAACAGGGGCTGGATGCCCCGGCCGAGGGCCCAGGCGGCGCGGGCCACCACCCCGATCTGCAGCCGCAGCGCCAGCTCCCAGCTGGCCGGATGGGCCCGCGCCGCGGCCCCCAGGGAGCGGATGGCGGCGGGGCGGTCGTGGCCGGTGGGGGAGCGGCCGTCGGTGCTGGCCAGATAGAGCACGCCATCGAAGGCGAGCACCTCCAGCGCCAGGGGCACTAGGGCCGTGGGACAGCCGAAGGCGTCGAGATCCACCAGCTCGAAGCGCTCCTGGCGGAGCAGGCAGTCGGCCAGCAGCCGGTGAGCCTGGTGAGCGCTGTGGCGCACGGTCACCGCGGCCGGCAGCGCGGCCAGGTTCCGCTGCAGCAGGAGCAGACGCTCCGGGTCGGCATCGTTGGCCCACACCGCCGTGGCCCCGCCCTCGAGGCCGTAGCGCAGGGACCGCACGCCACAGCCGGCCATCAGGTCGAGCACCCGCCGCTCCGCGGAAGCCGTCAGGCTGCGGAGCAGCAGCACCCCCAGGTCACGGCTGGGACGGGATTCCGGCCGGAAGAAGCCCCCTCCGGGGCGGAAGCGCCCCAGGCCCTCCTCCACCAACGCCTCCGGGGCCAGGGTCAGGGCCTCAGGGGCCTGGTCAGGCACCGGCGAGCAGGGCCTGTTCGTCCACGGCGTCGCGCTGCTGCGGCTGCAGATACTGCTCGGCGTAGCGGCGGTACACACCGGAGCGGATGAACAGCTCGAACAGATCGGGATCGATGTGCTGGTCGTTGCGCATGAAGGCCATGATCCGCAGCGCCTGCGACAGGGTCTTGGCGGGCTTGTAGGGGCGATCGGCGGCCGTGAGGGCCTCGAAGATGTCCGCGATCGCCATCATCCGGGCGATGTCACTCATCTGCTCCCGCCGCAGGCTGCGGGGATAGCCGGTGCCGATCAAGGTCTCGTGGTGGCCGCCGGCCAGTTCGGCCACATCGCGCATGTGCTTCGGGAACGGCAGCGCCGAGAGCATGCGGATCGTGTGCACGATGTGCTCGTTGATCTTGTAGCGCTCCTCCGGAGTGAGGGTGCCCTTCTGGATCGTGAGGTTGTGGAGCTCGCCGCGGTCGTAGAGCCATTCGGGGGGCTGGAGCGTGAAGCCCCAGGGGTTGTCCGGTTGCAACCGTTCCGCTTCCGGACGCGGGATGCGGTGGTCCGGGCGGTCGGCCAGCAGCGGCTCCAGCACCGGCAGTGGCGGAGCGGGCCGCTGCTCCATGCGGCGCAGCTCCTCCTGGGACACCCCGAGGCGATCGTCGAGGGTGCGCAGCCATGTGCGGTCGGCGATGCGATGCAGCCGTTGGATCGCCTCATCGGAGAGGAACTCGCCGCCCTGGTTGCAGGAGGCCACGAAGGCGAAATCGTCATCGAGCCGGGCCAGTTCGTCGTCCCGCTCGGCGGCCAGGGCCGTGTCCTCCTGCTCCGGAGCGAGGTGACGGCACGCCTCGTGATAGCGGATCCACACGTCGCGCTTGAGCACCTCGAAGCGGGTGCGCACCTCGTGGATGCGGTCGTACAGGGTTTCCAGCTTGGTGGCCTTGTCCACCACGTATTCGGGGGTGATCACCTTGCCGCAGTCATGCAGCCACGCGGCGACATGCACCGCCTCCCAGCGCTCCTCGGAGAGGTCGAACGCGGCGAAGGGTCCATCGGAGGCCGCACAGGCGGCTTCGGCGAGCATCCGGGTCAGTTCCGGCACGCGCTTGCAGTGGCCGCCGGTGTAGGGACTCTTGGCATCGATGGAGCCGGCGATCAGCTCGATGAAGGCCTCGAACAGCCGTTTCTGGGCCCCGATCAGACGGCGGGTTTCCAGGGTCACGGCCGCATTGCTGGAAAAGGCCTCGATGAAGGCCACCCGGGCGGGGTCGGGACTGCGGTCGAACCAGAGCAGCAGCAGACCCAGGGGATCCCGGTCACGGCTCAGCAGCGGTACGGCCACGTAGGGCAGATCCCCCTTGCCGGCGTGCTTCACCAGAAACCGCTCCAGCGGGCTGCCCTGGGCCGAGGCCGTGCCGAGCATCACCTCGGGGGAGGAGAGATCGAGGGGCAGGGTGCCGGGATCGAGGCTGAGGGTTTCGCCCGCGGCGGTGCGGGCCAGGGCGAGTTTGAGGGCTCCTCCGGAGTCCCCGCTGGCGCCCTTCCGCCCCGCCCCCTCCAGGCCTGAACCCGCCTGATCCGGACCCGCCTGGCCGGTCGGCTCCTCCGCCAGGAAGAGAGCACTGCCGAGGGCACCGCTGTTGGTGATCGACTCCGCCAGGATCGTGTCCATCAGCCGGTCGAGATTCGGCTCGGCGGCGATGGCCGAACTCACCGAGAGGAAGCGCCGGATCGTGCCCTTCATCGCCTCCATGGCCCCGGCCAGCTGATCCACTTCCCGCACCACGGGCCACACGGTGCGGGGGCCGGAGAAATCGAAGCTCCGCACCGCATCCGCCTCCGCGGCCAGGGCCCGCAGCGAGCGGCTCACCCACCGGGCGATCAGCAGCACCAGCGGCACGGCCACCACCAGCACCCCGAGCGCCGAGAGGATGGACTCGCGGCGCAGCGCCTTCGCATCGGCCAGCAGTTCGTCCTGCGGAATGGCCAGCAGCAGGAAGGTGCGCTTGCCGCTCTGGGCCAGCACGGGCCCGGGAGCCAGGCCCACCTCCCACGCACGCCCCCCCGCCGCCAGCTGTGTGGCCTGCAGCCGGGCGGAACGCTCCGCGCTGCCGCTCAGGTCCCCGAACCGGCGGGCCAGGGCCTGCATCACCGGCGTGCGGAGCTGATCCAGGGTGAGGGTCTGGTCAGACGCCGGAACCGCTGATCCGGGCAGTCCGGCGTGACCCACCACCACGCCCCGGGCCGACACCAGGGCCACCTCCACATCGTCGTAGGAATCGAGGGCGGTGCGCACGTCCTCCAGCAACCCCTGGGTCCGGGAGAGGGGGATGTCCGCCGCCGCCACGAAGCGGCCATCGGCACTGCGCTGGGCGATGGAGAAGCCGGGCTCGCCGGTGCTGGCGTAGCGGTAGACCCCGGTGGCGATGGGCTTGGGGGACCCGAGGGCCTCCCGGAACCAGCCCCGCTGGCGCGGGTCGTAGGAGGCACTGGCGGGGTCGGTCTCGGAGCGGATCTGCCGCAGCTGGCGATCCAGAAGGATCCGCCTGGCGATCGGCCCTGAGCCGGCCTCGGGACGGGCCGTGGTCTGCAGGACGAAGGCCGTCTCGGGTGTGGCGTTGAAGCGCTGGCGATCGGCGTCCGTGAAGAGCCGGCGCATCAACAGCCGCTCGCCATGGGTGTTCGCCACGGCGTAGGACTCCACGCTGGGAGTGGCCGCGAGCGCCACCGCGATCATCCTGGCGGCTCGGCGGATCTCGTCGGCGCTCAGAGGGAGCCTGGAGCTGCTGGCCAGGATGGGCGCATTGGCCAGCCGGTCCAGGTAGGTCTCGACCAGGTCGAAGCGGAGCTGCTGCTGGGCCTGCTCCACCTCCCTGTCGAGCAGCACCTCCATCAGATCGCGGTTCGCCTCCACCACGATCGTGCGGGCCCGCCCGTAGGCCCGAAGCGCCACGGTGATGCCAGTGGCCAGCACCACCGTGAGCAGCAGGCCAGAGAGGCCGACACTCAGCCGCAGTTTCCGGCGCTTTCTCATCCGTGGATCCAGACCCGTTACGGTCAACGTAATCAGGGTGCTCCGACCTGAACGCACCTGGCCGATCGCGCTCCGGCCCCTTCACCGCTCCCGATGCCTCCAGCGGACTCCCATGGCATGCCCCCGGCCGGCGATGGTGGCATCGACTGGGGTGAGCACAGCACCTGGACCTGGCAGGGTCTGGCCGTGCACTGGCGCCATCTGGCACCGGCGGATGGGGGTTCGGCCACGGCGGGCACTGTGGTGCTGCTGCATGGCTTCGCGGCCGCCAGTGGCCACTGGCGGCGCAACGCGATGGTCCTGGCCGGGGCCGGATGGCACGTGTTTGCCCTGGATCTGATCGGTTTCGGAGCCTCCGACCAGCCGGGGCCGCACCGCCGCCGCCGGCTCGACAACCGGCTCTGGGCCCGCCAGGTGCAGGCGTTCCTGGCCGAGGTGGTGGGCCATCCGGCGGTGCTGGTGGGGCACTCACTGGGGGGTCTGGTGGCTCTCACCTGCGCCACCCTGTTCCCGGGCTGGGTGGGCGCCGTGGTGGCGGCCCCCCTGCCGGATCCGGCCCTGCTGCTGGGGCCGCGGTCCTGGCCGCCGCGGCGACGCCCGTGGCGGCGGCGTCTCAAGCGCTGGGGGGTGATCGTGCTCTGCCGCCTGCTGCCGCTGGAACTGCTGGTGCCGCTCCTGGCCCACTCCCCCCTGCTGGCCCTGGGCATCCAGTCGGCCTACGCCCGCCCGGTGATCGGCGACCAGGAGCTGCACCGGCTGATCGCCCGGCCGGCCCGCCGGCCCGGGGCGGTGCGCTCCCTGCGGGCCATGAGCATCGCCATGGCCCTGCGGCCCCACGCCGCCACGGCCCCCACCCTGCTGCAGCGGCTGCAGCGGCCCCTGCTGCTGATCTGGGGCCAGGGGGACCAGCTGGTGCCCATCCAGGTGGCCGAGCAGATCCAGCGGCTGCGTCCGGACCTGCCGGTGGTGGATCTGGAGCACTGCGGCCACTGCCCCCACGACGAAGTTCCCGAACACTTCAATGCCGCCCTGCTCCGCTGGCTCGCGGCCACACCGGAGGTGAGGGCCGAGGGCCGAGCGGTAGTTTGGGCGGATCAGCCTGGCCCGCTCCCCAAGCCATGAAGCACACCCTGTCGGTGCTGGTGGAAGACGAATCGGGCGCCCTCAGCCGCATCTCCGGCCTGTTCGCCCGCCGGGGCTTCAACATCGAGAGCCTGGCGGTGGGTCCGGCCGAACGGGAAGGCATGTCCCGCCTCACCATGGTGGTGGAGGGGGACGATCGCACCCTCGCCCAGATGACCAAGCAGCTGGACAAGCTGATCAACGTGCTCGGGGTGATCGATCTCTCCAGGCTCCCCTCGGTGGAACGGGAGCTGATGCTGCTCAAGGTGGCCGCACCGGCCGAGCAGCGCAGCGCCATCCTCGATCTGGTGCAGGTGTTCCGGGCCAACGTGGTGGATGTGGCCGATGACGCCCTCACCCTGGAGGTGGTTGGCGATCCGGGCAAACTGGTGGCCCTGGAACAGGTGATGGAACCGTTCGGCATCCTTGAGATCGCCCGCACCGGCAAGGTGGCGCTGGAGAGGGCTTCAGGCGTGAACACCGCCTTCCTGCGGGTCACCGCCTCCAACAAGCGGGTGCCGGCCTGAGCCGTCGCCGCCATTCAGCCGACGCCTTCGAGCCGACACCTGCGAACCGCTCCGGTTCAGACCCCACCTTTGACCAGCTTGCCGCCGGACACCAGGCTCGCCTTGGTGATCTTGTCCCCCTGGCGGATCGTGTCGATCACCTCCATCCCCTCACTCACCCGGCCGAAGACGGCGTAGCGACCATCCAGTTCCGGCAGGGCCTCCAGCGCCACATAGAACTGGGCGCTGGCGGAATTCGGATCGGCGGAGCGGGCCATCGCCACAGCTCCCCGCTGGTGGGCCAGGGCGAGCTGGCGGGTCACCCCCGGAGCCGTGAGGGGCTCGCCGTAGCGCGGGCTGGGCTCGTCCTGCAGCTTCACCTCAAGGGGGATCAGCCGCGCTTCACCGGTGTCGGGATCGATGTAGCTGCCGGTGCCGTACTGGCTGGGCGGCACCACCGGATTGGCGCTGGTCGGGTCGCCGCCCTGCACCACGAAGGGGGTGGGATCACGCACCACCCGGTGGAACACCGTGCCGTCATAGGCACCCCGCTTCACCAGGTCCACGAAATTTCCCGCCGTCAGCGGAGCCGCCTCCCCGTCCAGTTGGATCGTCACGGCCCCCTTGCTGGTCTGCAGGGACACGGTGGCCGGGCCGTTCAGGCAGGGGGTGGCGGCGGTGGCGCAACCGAGGGCTCCCTGGTTGGCCCGGTTCGCACTGCAGGCCGCCAGGGCGATGGGGGCCAGCAGCAGCACCAGGCCGAGGGCGCAGTGCCGGCCCAGCCGTCCCAGCCTGAAGCCGATGCCAGGAGTCTTCATACCCCCTCCAGGGGCACACCGAGAAACCGGGCCAGCTGGGCGCCGGAACTCTCCAGATCGGCCAGGGGCATGGGCTCACCGACGCGGGTGAGAGGCAGATCCCGGCGCCCCTGCAGCTTCAGCGCCAGTCGCCGGCGCGGGTTGAGTCCGTCCCGGACCTCCACCTTCACCGCCTGGATCTCCCGCAGAGGAATGTCCACATCGATCACCTGGCGGAAGCCGCGGCGGCGGATCCTGGCCGAACCGGCGGCACGGTCGAAGCGGTTGCTGCCGGCGCCCACATCCAGACCGATCACAGTCCACAGGTAGGACGCCAGCAGCACCGCGGCCACGCCGTAGAGCCCCATCACCAGCCCCTGGGGCACATAGACCAGCTCGGCCGGGTGGCCGATCGGCAGCAGATCCATCCCCAGGTAGCTCGAGAGGCTCGTGAGGAGGAAGCCCACGCCGCCGAGGCTCACCACCACGGCCATGGCCAGATTGGAGGGTCGGCGGGAGCCGAGCACCGGCTGCTCGAGCACGGCGGACTGGTCCTGCGCATCAGAGGCCTTCACGTCGGAGGGAGGCATCCAGGAATGGGGTGAATGGCGCCCATCCTGGCTCTTGGCCCCCCGACTGGGGGCCAGGATTGGAAGAAATACCTAAAAGCCAGTTGCGACAAGGGATTTCAGCCCGTTGCAACCTGCCTCGCGATCCCCGGGAACATTGTTACCATCGCCCGGTATCCCGCTTCCTCCATGACGATCGCTGTAGGGCGCGCGCCAGCGGCACGGGGATGGTTCGACGTCCTCGATGACTGGCTCAAGCGCGACCGTTTCGTATTTGTCGGGTGGTCCGGCCTGCTGCTCTTCCCCTGCGCCTACCTGGCGCTGGGCGGCTGGCTGACCGGCACCACCTTCGCCACCTCCTGGTACACCCACGGCATTGCCAGCTCCTACCTGGAGGGCTGCAACTTCCTCACCGCGGCGGTGAGCACCCCGGCCGATGCCATGGGCCACAGCCTGCTGCTGCTCTGGGGCCCGGAAGCCCAGGGTGACTTCGTGCGCTGGGTGCAGCTCGGTGGCCTCTGGCCGTTCGTGGCCCTGCACGGCGCCTTCGGTCTGATCGGCTTCATGCTGCGTCAGTTCGAGATCGCCCGTCTGGTGGGCATCCGTCCCTACAACGCCATCGCCTTCTCCGGTCCGATCGCGGTGTTCGTCAGCGTGTTCCTGATGTACCCCCTGGGTCAGAGCAGCTGGTTCTTCGCGCCCAGCTTCGGCGTGGCGGCCATCTTCCGCTTCCTGCTGTTCCTGCAGGGCTTCCACAACTGGACGCTGAACCCGTTCCACATGATGGGCGTGGCCGGCATCCTGGGCGGTGCGCTGCTGTGCGCCATCCACGGCGCCACGGTGGAGAACACCCTGTTCGAGGACGGCGAGCAGTCGAACACCTTTAAGGCGTTCGAGCCCACCCAGGAGGAGGAGACCTATTCGATGGTCACCGCCAACCGCTTCTGGAGCCAGATCTTCGGGATCGCCTTCTCCAACAAGCGCTGGCTGCACTTCTTCATGCTGTTCGTGCCGGTGATGGGTCTGTGGACCAGCAGCATCGGCATCATCGGCCTGGCCCTGAACCTGCGCGCCTACGACTTCGTGTCGCAGGAGATCCGCGCGGCGGAGGACCCCGAGTTCGAGACCTTCTACACGAAGAACATTCTTCTGAATGAAGGCATCCGCGCCTGGATGGCACCGGCTGACCAGCCGCACGAAAACTTCGTCTTCCCTGAAGAGGTACTGCCCCGTGGAAACGCCCTTTAATTCCGGCCTGGTGAGTGTCGGGGGCAAGGACCTCGACTCCACCGGCTACGCCTGGTGGGCCGGCAACGCCCGCCTGATCAACCTCTCCGGTCGCCTGCTCGGCGCCCACGTCGCCCACGCCGGCCTGATGGTCTTCTGGGCCGGCGCCATGATGCTCTTCGAGGTGAGCCACTTCACCTTCGACAAGCCCATGTACGAGCAGGGGCTGATCTGCATGCCCCACGTGGCCACCCTCGGCTACGGCGTGGGTCCTGGCGGTGAGGTCACCGATCTCTATCCCTTCTTCGTGGTGGGGGTGCTCCACCTGATCAGCTCGGCCGTGCTCGGCCTGGGTGGTCTGTATCACGCCCTGCGCGGTCCTGAGATCCTGGAGAACTACTCCTCCTTCTTCTCCCAGGACTGGCGCGACAAGAATCAGATGACCAACATCATTGGTTATCACCTGATTCTTCTGGGCGTCGGCGCCCTGCTGCTGGTCTTCAAGGCCATGTTCTTCGGCGGTGTCTACGACACCTGGGCACCGGGCGGCGGCGACGTGCGCCTGATCACCAACCCCACCCTCAACCCCGGTGTGATCTTCGGCTATCTCACCCGCGCTCCCTTCGGTGGTGAGGGCTGGATCATCGGGGTGGACTCGATGGAAGACATCATCGGCGGCCACATCTGGATCGGCCTGATCTGCATCTTCGGTGGCATCTGGCACGTGATCACCAAGCCCTTCGGCTGGGTGCGCCGTGCCTTCATCTGGAACGGTGAGGCCTACCTGAGCTACAGCCTCGGCGCGCTCAGCCTGATGAGCTTCATCGCCTCGTCCTACATCTGGTTCAACAACACCGCCTACCCCTCGGAGTTCTACGGCCCGACCAACGCCGAAGCCTCCCAGGCCCAGAGCTTCACCTTCCTGGTGCGCGACCAGCGTCTCGGCGCCAACATCGGCTCCGCCATGGGTCCCACCGGTCTGGGCAAGTACCTGATGCGCTCCCCCACCGGCGAGATCATCTTCGGGGGTGAGACCATGCGCTTCTGGGATTTCCGCGGTCCCTGGCTGGAGCCCCTGCGGGGCCCCAACGGCCTGAGCCTCGACAAGCTCCAGAACGACATTCAGCCCTGGCAGGTGCGCCGCGCGGCGGAGTACATGACCCACGCCCCCAACGCGTCCCTGAACTCGGTGGGCGGCATCATCACCGAGCCCAACTCGGTGAACTTCGTGAACATCCGCCAGTGGCTGGCCTCCACGCAGTTCGTGCTGGCCTTCTTCTTCCTGGTGGGACACCTCTGGCACGCCGGCCGCGCCCGCGCCGCCGCCGCCGGTTTCGAGAAGGGGATCGACCGTCAGGCCGAGCCCACCCTGGCCATGCCGGACCTCGACTGAGTCCCCATCGGGGTTCTTCCCCATCGGAATCCCTTCCCTGGACCTCCGCCTTCCGGCGGGGGTCTTTTTTTGGCTTCGACCCCACGGCTAAGGCCCCAAGGCTTCAGGACCTGCCAGGTTGCTGGGGCGGGCCTGTCAGATCTGGTCAGATCTCGCGGGCTGCCGGTCATGGCTGGGACAGACAGGCTCCATAGCGTCGTGGGCGCGCCGCAGGACGTCCTGCCGGTCGCCACTCCCACACACCTGTCCACCATGACCACCCCCACTCCAACGATTCGCCAGCTGCTGCCGGAGCTGCGCGAACGGAGCCTCACCGCCCTGGCGGCCGGGGCGGCCGCCATCGCCGGCCTGCTCTGCACGGCTGCCCCGGCCGATGCCCTCCCCAGAGGCGTGTCCAGCCCGAGCGACGGCGTGATCTGTGATGCGGCGGCCCAGAGCTGCTACACCCGCGACGGCGTTTCGCTGCAGGACACCCGCCGCTACTTCGGGCCCCAGGCCGAGCGGCGGCTGTGGGTCGACCTGATCGGCCGCAGGCCCTCCCAGGAGTTCAGCCTCAGCAACGGCACCCGCTGCGATCTCAGGGAGGAAACCTGCTGGAGCGACAACGGCGGCCGCCGACGCCCGGAGCAGACCATGACCCGCGATCTGTTCGCCAAGGTGTCACGCCCTGACCGGGACGTGACCTCCTACCAGGGGCGTTGCAGCCTGGTGGATGGCACCACCGTGCTGCACAACGGCGACTGCGCGCTGCGGCTGGTGGAGCGCCGCAATGGCGTGACCCGCTACGTGGTGACCCAGCCGGATGGACGCCGCTTCAATTTCACCGACCGCAGCGGTCGCCTGGAGGTGACCGATGCCACCGGCACCTCGGCCGTGACCTTCATCGACCACGGCTACACCGGTGTGTTCCGCTGGCGCACGCTCACGCTGGTGGCCACGCGGGAGAACCAGGGGCTGCAGCGGGCTCGCAACGCCAGCGACGGCATCGGGGAGCTGTTCAGCGATCGCTGAGGGCCGCTCAGTCGAGCAGCCAGCGGCGCAGCAGCGGCAGGCTGAGGCCGATCACGTTGCTGAAACAGCCTTCCAGCCGCTCGATCAGCATCCCCCCGCGACCCTCGAGGGCGAAGCCACCCGCGCAGCGCAAGGGTTCCCCGCTGGCCACATAGGCGGCGATGGCCGCCTCCCCCACCGGGGCAAACACCACCCGGGTGGTGACCACCTCCAGCAGAGTGTTGCCACCCGGGCGGAGCAGACAGTGGCCGGTGTGGAGCTCCCCCCAGCCTCCGGCCATGCGGCGCCAGCGCGCCGTGGCCTCGGCGGCGTCCCGCGGCTTGCCGAAGGTCTCCCCCCCGAACACCAGCACCGAGTCGCAGCCGAGCACCGGTGATGCCACCGGCTGAGCCGCCTCGTCGGCGGCCGCCCATACGGCCTGGGCTTTCGCCTGCGCCAGCTGCTGCACCAGCTGGCGCGGATCGGGCTGGTGGATGGCCTCCTCATCCACACCGCTCACCTGAACGCGATGGGGAATGCCCGCCTGCTCCAGCAGGCGCCGGCGTGCCGGGGAGGCGGAAGCGAGAACCAGCATCGGCCGTGGCGGGTCAGGGAGAATCCCCCCATGAAACGACGGCCGCCCAACGGCACCCCTGCCCCCCATCAGGACGGCCGCTCGTGGGTGCGGGCCTCCCAGGCCCTGCGCTGCCTGCCGTTCCGCCGCGCGTTCTACGAGCTGGTGGCCTCCACCCCCCTGAGCAGCAGCGCCTTCTGCCGGCTGCCCGAGGCCGGCCGCCTCTGCCGCCGCCCGATGGGGGTAGCGCGGGTGGAGCAGCACTGGCTGTGGCTGATCCGGCTGGGGGTGCTGCGACGGGAGGTGGATGGCCAGGGCCTCACCGAACGGGTGCGGCTCACGCCGATGGGCCGCGACCTGCTGGATCAGTGGCCCGGAGAGATCCCGGAGGCCCCCCTGCTGGAGCGCCTCCACCACCAGCTGCGGCGCAGCCGGCCGCGCCTGTGACGGCGCTCATGGTGCTCGGAACCAGCAGCGGTGCCGGCAAGTCGCTGATGACCGCGGCCCTCTGCCGGGCGCTGCGGCGGCGGGGGGAGCAGCCCCTGCCGTTCAAGGGGCAGAACATGAGCAACAACGCCTGGGTGGACGAGGGCGGCGGCGAGATGGCCTACTCCCAGGCCCTCCAGGCCTGGGCCGCTGGGCTCGAGCCCCGCTGCACGATGAATCCCGTGCTGCTCAAGCCCCAGGGGGACAGCACCAGCGAGGTGATCCACCTGGGGCAAAGCGTGGGCATCGCCCGGGCCGAGCACTACTACCGCGACTGGTTCCGGCCCGGCTGGGCGGCGATCCGTCAGGGGCTGCGGGAGCTGCAGGCCGGCCATCCAGGCGGGCGGCTGGTGCTGGAGGGGGCCGGCAGCCCGGTGGAGGTGAACCTGCAGGCCCGCGACCTCACCAACCTGCGCCTGGCCCAGTTCCTGCGGGCCCGCTGCCTGCTGGTGGCCGACATCGAGCGGGGCGGGGTGTTCGCCCAGCTGGTGGGCACCCTGGCCCTGCTCTCTCCCGTGCAGCGTCCCCTCATCCGGGGGCTGCTGATCAACCGCTTCCGCGGCCGCCGCGAACTGTTCGACAGCGGACGTCAGTGGCTCGAGCAGCACACCGGCATTCCCGTACTCGGTGTGATGCCCTGGCTGGATGAACTCTTCCCCCCCGAAGACTCCCTCGACCTGCTGGAGCGGCGCGGCCGCAAACCGCAGGCGGATCTCCAGATCACGGTGCTGAAGCTGCCCTCCCTGAGCAACTTCTCCGATCTGGACCCCCTGGAGGCCGAACCCAGCGTGCAGCTGCGCTGGCAGAGCCCCGAGGAGCCGCTCGGCCAGCCCGATGCGGTGATCCTGCCGGGAAGCAAGCAGACCCTGCGCGACCTGGCCGCCCTGCACCGCCACGGCTGGAAGGAGCAACTGCAGGCCCATCTGCAGCGCGGCGGCCAGGTGTTCGGCCTGTGCGGCGGCCTGCAGATGCTGGGGCAGGAGCTGCAGGATCCCGAGGCCCTGGAAGGCAGCGGCCCCCAGGTGGGGCTCGGGCTGTTGCCCCTGCGCACCCGCTACGGCCGCAGCAAAGCGCTGCGGCAGCGGCACAGTCTGGCCCTGTGGCCCGCCGGCCCCGGCGCGGCGCAGGAGCTGCAGGGGTTCGAGCTGCATCGGGGCCGCACCACCACGATCCCCACCGAAGCCGAAGCCCGGCTCCCCCATCCTCTGGCGGCAGAGGGTGGACTGGGCTGGTGGCAGCCGGTGGGCACGCAGGGGGGCGTCGTGGCCGGCACCTACCTGCACGGCGTCTTCGACGCCGGACCCTGGCGCCGCCGCTGGCTGAACCTGCTCCGGCAGCGCCGCGGACTGGCCCCCCTGAGCGAACATCAGCCCAGCCATGCCCAGCAGCGCGATGCCCTGCTGGATCGGCTGGCCGATGCCTTCGAGGCCCACGTGGATCTGACTCCCCTGCTGAACCCCTGATGCCCCCAGGCCCCATCCCCATCCACTGGCCCGATGGCTCCTGCACCTCGGCGCAGCCCGGTTGTCCCTGGCTGGAGGCGGCCCAACAGGCCGGCATGATGATCCCCACCGGTTGCCTGGGGGGCAGCTGCGGCGCCTGTGAGATCGAAGTGAATGGGCGCGTGGTGCGGGCCTGCATCGCCACGGTGCCCTCGAGCCGCTGCGGCAGCCTCACGGTGGAACTGGCCACCGACCCGTACTGGTGAAACCGGCCTCAGGCCTGGATCAAGCCGCCGCCCAGCAGCACCTCGCCCGCGTAGAACACGGCCGCCTGGCCTGGGGTGATCGAAAACTGCTCCTCGGCGAACTCCAGGCGCACCCGGTGCGGGCGCTGGGCAGCCTGGTCCACCTCGGTGGCGGGCAGGGGGGTGAGCAGGGCCCACTCCGGCGCGCTGCGGTAGCGCACCTGAACCATCACCTCCAGAGGCGCGTCCGGAGCGGCCATCGACACCCAGTTCACAGCCCCCACCACGCAGTCGCCGCGGGCCGCTTCCCGCCGTGGCGCCACCACCACCCGGTTGAAGGCCGCATCCAGCCGCACCACGTGCAGCGGTTCGCTCCAGGCCACGCCAAGCCCCTTGCGCTGGCCGATGGTGAAGTGCTCGATGCCGTCATGCCGGCCTACCACCCGGCCGTCCTGGAGCACGATCTCGCCGTCGCGAGGGGGCAGGTGGGCATCGAGGAAGGCGCGCATCGAGCCGTGGTGATCGGCCAGGCAGAGGTCCTGACTCTCGGGCTTGTGGGCGGTACGCAGCCCATGCCGCTCGGCCTCCTGGCGGGTGTCGGGCTTGGTGAGCTCCCCGAGGGGGAACACGAGGCGCCCCAGCACCTCCTGGGGCAGGTCGTAGAGGAAATAGCTCTGGTCCTTGCGGGCATCGAGCCCCCGCAGCAGCTGATGCCGTCCCCGGCCATCGCCCGGCACGGGCAGAGGGTCGGCGGCATCGGCGCGGCGCACGCGGGCGTAGTGGCCTGTGGCCAGCCGCTCCAGACCCCGCTGCTCCCGGGCCCACGCCAGCATCGGAGCGAATTTCACCTCCCGGTTGCAACGGGAGCAGGGCAGGGGCGTGACCCCGGCGGCGTAGCCGTCCACCAGGAAATCGACGATCTGGGCGCGGAAATGGTCGCGGAAATCGACCACGTGGTGGGGTACCCCCAGCTGCTCGCAGATGCCCGCGGCATCCACCAGCCCTTCGGCGCAGCAGGCTCCCTTGCCGCTCATCAGCCAGAGGGTGAGCCCCTCCACCTCCCAGCCGGCCTCCACGAGCAGGGCGGCGGTGAGGGAGCTGTCCACGCCGCCGGAGAGCCCCACCGCCACCCGGTGCTCACCGGGCCAGTGGCGCAGCCGCTCCAGGGCCTCGGCGCCAGCGGGCGTGGCCGCACGGGCTGGGGCGGGCGCAGCGGCGCGGCACGGCACTTGGGCGGCGCTGGTCAACGGGCGACGGCAGGGGGGGCTCCCTCCATCATGAAGGGACGTCCGTGCGGGTTGCCGTGCCTGCCCCCTCCTCCCGCACCCCCGGGCCGCCTCGGGCGGCGATGGCCAGGGACTGGCCCGGCCGCGATGCCGCCCACCTGCTGGTGCGCGGGGAGCAGATGGCCGCCCTGGAGACCCAGCTGTTCGCGCAGGGCATGCCGATGGAGGCCCTGATGGAGAAGGCGGGGCTCGCCCTGAGCCAACGGCTGCTCACCGGCGACGCCCCGAGGCTGCGAAGCGAGGGCGCCGTGGTGCTGGTGGGCCCCGGCCACAACGGCGGCGATGGCCTGGTGGTGGCACGGGAGCTCCACCTGGCCGGCATCGCCGTGCGGGTGTGGTGCCCCTTCGAGCGGCTCAAGCCCCTCACCGCCGCGCACCGCCGCTACGCCGCCTGGCTCGGCATTCCGATCGCCGCCGAGCCGCCCGATCCCGGCGACCCCTGCCTGTGGGTCGATGCCCTTTTCGGCCTCAACCAGAGCCGACCGCCCGGGGAGAGCCTGGAGTCTCTGCTGGCGGCGCGGGAGCGGGAGAGACCAGGGGGCCTGGTGGCGATCGACGTGCCCACGGGCCTCTGCAGCGACAGCGGCCGCTGCCTGGGGGCGGCGGCGGCCCGGGCCAGTCGCACCCTTTGCCTGGGGCTGGTCAAGCTCGGCCTGATCCAGGACCTCGCCCTGCACTGGGTGGGGGCCCTGGAGATGGTGCCGCTGGGGTTGCCGGCGCCGCTGCTGGGGGCCTTGCCGCCCGAGCAGCCCCTGGGCCTGCGCTGGGAGGACCTGGCCGGCGCCCCCTGGCCCCGCCCGCCGGTGGCGGCGTCGAAATACGAGCGCGGGCGGGTTCTCCTGGTGACCGGCAGCCTGCGCTACCCAGGGGCGGCCCAGCTGGCCGTGCTGGGGGCCGGCGCCAGTGGCTGCGGCAGTCTGCGCATGGCAGCCCCGGCGGCCCTGGCTGAAGCCCTCACCGCCCGGGCCCCCCACCTGGTGCTGGAGCCGCCCCTCGACTGCGATCCCCATGGAGCGCTGCTGCTGGGCGGCCTGGCCGACCGTGACCTGGAGAGGCTCGATGCCGTGCTGGTGGGCCCCGGTCTCGGCCGGCTTGGGCTGGGGCAGGACCACCCCGCAGCCGCCGAAGAACGGCGGGCCTGGGGGCAGCTGCAGCGCTTCAGCGGCCTGCTGGTGCTGGATGCCGATGGTCTCAACCGTCTCTGCGTGGCGGGGGCCGGCGGCCCCGACACCGCGCCAGAAGCCTGGCTGCGCGGCCGGTCAGGCCCCACCTGGCTCACGCCCCATGGGGGGGAATTCGGCCGCCTGTTTCCAGCCCTGGCCGCGGCATCCCCGCCCCAGGCCGCCTGCCGGGCGGCGGCGACGGCAGGCGTGAGCCTGGTGCTCAAGGGCGCCCACAGCGTGGTGGCAGCCCCCGATGGCCGCTGCTGGCAGCTGTGCGAGGCCGAGCCGAGCGCCGCCCGCAGCGGGCTCGGGGATGTGCTGGCGGGCTACACAACAGGCCTCGGAGCCGTGGCGATCGCCGCGGGGCCAAAGGCGGACGCGGCGTTGCTGGCAACCGCCGTGCTCGCCCATGCCGCGGCGGGCGGACGGGTGAGACAGGCCCTGGGACCGGGGAGCTGCACGCCGATGGCGGTGGCCCAGGCGCTGGCAGAACTGGATCCCGAGCTGATGACAGCGGCACGCAACACGGAGACGACAGACGGAACGTGTGTAATCAGCCACATTGATCGTGTGCTTTTGCAAGCAAAAGCTGAAGGGTTATGGAAATAACATCGGATCTAGCCATTTCGAGCAGATAGTATTACTCCTCGACTGCTGACCCATGAAATCCTCGTCCCTGGGCGCCAGTACCAACGAGAGCAGTTCCAGCCAGAGCACTCCCATCAGGGGCGGAACCAGCCAGAGCAGTCGCACCAGCGAGAGCAGTCGCAGGCGCAGCAGTGATCCGATCAGCTGGTACCTGGCCAGCATCGGCCGGGAACCTCTGCTCACTCCCGCGGAGGAGATCGAGCTGGGCAATCAGGTGCAGGCCATGATGCAGTTGCTGGAGGCCGCCAAACCCAGCTACAGCGACCACGAGAAGAAACTGCTGCGGATCGGCAAGCGTTCCAAGCAGCGGATGATGAAGGCGAACCTTCGTCTGGTGGTGAGTGTCGCCAAGAAGTACCAGGGCAAGGGCCTCGAACTGCTCGATCTGATCCAGGAAGGATCCCTGGGTCTGGAGCGGGCCGTGGAGAAATTCGACCCCACCCGCGGCTACAAGTTCTCCACCTACGCGTTCTGGTGGATCCGCCAGAGCATGACCCGCGCCATCGCCTGCCAGTCGCGCACGATCCGCCTGCCGGTGCATCTGAGCGAACGGCTCAGCGCCATCCGCAAGGTGAGCCTGGATCTGGCCCACAAGCTGGGCGCCATGCCCAGCCGCCACGAGATCGCTGAGGCGATGGACATGCCCCTCGACGAGCTCGACGGCCTGCTGCGCCAGGCCCTCACCACCTCCAGCCTCGATGCGCCGGTGAACGGCGACGAAGGGCGCAGCTTCCTGGGTGACCTCATCGCCGACTCCAGCGAGGAGGAGCCCCTGGATCGGGTGGAACGGGGGCTCAACCACGAGCAGCTCGACCACTGGATGAACCACCTCAGCGAGCAGGAGCGCCATGTGCTCCAGCTCCGCTTCGGTCTGGAAGGCCGGGACAGGCACACCCTGGCGGAGATCGGCCGCCAGCTGGACGTGTCGCGGGAACGGGTGCGGCAGGTGGAGCTGAAGGCCCTGCGTAAGCTGCGCAACCTCACCCGCCGCCTGCCCAGCGGCATCTGACGCTCCCCCGGCGGAGCCCTCCGGCCTGGTGCGTCCGCCGCTCGTCTACCACCCCGCCTACTCCGCCCCGCTGCCGAGCAGCCATCGCTTCCCGATGGCCAAGTTCCGGATGCTGCTGGAGCGGTTGCTGCAGCTCGATCTGGCGACTCCCGCCGCGCTGCATCAGCCGCTGCCGGTGCCACGCCGTTGGCTCGAGGCCGTGCATCCCCGTGCCTACCACCAAGCCTTTGCTCGGGCCGAGCTCAGCCATGCCGACCAGCGGCGGATCGGCCTGCCGGCCACCCAGCCCCTGGTGCGCCGCACCTGGCTTTCGGTGGGGGGCACCCTGCTCACCGCACGCCTGGCCCTGCGCCACGGACTCGCCTGCCATCTGGCGGGCGGAACCCACCATGCCTTCCCCACCTACGGCAGCGGCTTCTGCATCTTCAACGATGTGGCCGTGGCCTGCTCGGTGCTGCTCCAGGAAGGGGCCGTCAGGCGCCTGCTGGTGGTGGACCTGGATGTGCACCAGGGCGATGGCACCGCGGCGATCTTCGCGGCAGAGCCCCGCGTGTTCACGCTCTCGGCCCATGGGGCCAGCAACTTCCCCCTGCGCAAGCAGACCAGCGACCTCGACATCCCGCTGAGCGACGGGATGGAAGACCAGGAGTACCTGGTGGCGATCGGCAGCCATCTGCCGGATCTGCTGGATCAGCTTCAGCCCGATCTGGTGCTCTACAACGCCGGTGTGGACCCCCACCGCGACGACCGGCTGGGCCGGCTCTGCCTGAGCCATGCCGGACTGATCAACCGCGACCGGCTGGTGCTCGAGGCCTGCCTGCGCCGCCGCATCCCGGTGGCCACGGTGATCGGCGGTGGCTACGGACCTCTGCAGGAGCTGGTGGAACGCCATTGCCTGGTGTTCCGCGCGGCCGCGGAACAGGCCCGGCTCCACGGCCTCTGATCTGGTCCCGGATCGCTCCTCGGCTCAGTCTTCGGCCCAGATGTAGCGGGTGAGCTCGGCGGGATCGGGCTCCGGAGCCTCGAGGGCGAAACTCACGCAGTCGGCGATCTCGGCATCGATCTCCTTGTCGATGGCCTTGAGCTCATCGGCCGTGGCCAGACCCTGCTCCACCAGGCTGGCCGCCAGGCGCTTGATCGGGTCGCGCTTGGCCCAGAACTCCTTCTCGGCCTCGGCCCGCAGCTCGTCGGGATCGGCCAGGGAGTGGCCGCGGTAGCGGTAGGTGAGGCACTCCAGCAGGGTGGGGCCTTCACCGGCCCGCGCCCGCTCGATGGCCCGCTGGGCAGCGGCGCGCACCGCCAGCACGTCCATGCCGTCCACTTCTTCGCCCGCCATGCCGAAGGCCGCGGCCTTGCGCCAGATCTCGGGATCACTGGTGGCACGGTTGTGGTCCATGCCGATGGCCCACTTGTTGTTCTCCACCACGAACAGGATCGGCAGCTTCCAGAGGGCCGCCATGTTGAGGCACTCGTAGAACTGGCCGATGTTGCAGGTGCCGTCGCCGAAGAAGGCGGCGGTCACGGCATCGCTGCCGCTATCGCCGAGGGCATCGCGCTTGTAGCGGCTGGTGAAGGCCGCGCCCAGAGCCACCGGGATCCCCTCGCCGATGAAGGCGTAGCCCCCCAGCAGGTGATGCTCCCTGGAGAACAGGTGCATGGAGCCACCGCGGCCCTTGCTGCAGCCGGTTTCCTTGCCGAACAGCTCGCTCATCACCTGGCGGGCCGGCACACCGCAGCTGAGGGCATGCACGTGGTCGCGGTAGGTGCTGCAGAACCAGTCGTGCTGGGCCCGCATGGCCTTGATCACCCCCGTGCTCACGGCTTCCTGGCCGTTGTAGAGGTGCACGAAGCCGAACATCTTGCCGCGGTAGTACATCTCCGCGCACTTGTCCTCGAAGCGGCGGCCGAGCACCATGTCCCGGTAGAGCATCAGGCCCTCGTCCCGGTTCACCGTGGCCGGAGTGGCCGGATAGAGGTTCTCGAGGCGCTCGGCATGGGGACCGGCCCCGAAGCCAGCGTCGGCGGAACAGCCCGGTGCGCCGCTTGCGGCGAGGCCTGAGGCCGCCGTGATGTCGCGACTGGTGTCAGCCTGGGTCATGTCGGAAAGCGCCTCAGAAACTCCCGCGAAGGGGCCTTTGGTCGTGGTGGATGCTGCCTGAACTGTACGGGGTCTGGCCGCAGGAACTGTTGGAAGGGCAGCCAACACCGAAGACCCTGACTACAGTCAACCTCCAGTGGCCAGCCCGGGTTGGAACTGCCGATCGATCACTTCCGGTTGCTCGGTGTTAGCCCGACCACGGATGCCCAGACCGTTCTCCGGACCCTGGAGCAGCGGCTCAACCGTCCGCCTGACCACGGGTTCACCCCCGAGACCCTGCAGGCCCGGGAATCGTTGCTGCGGCTGAGCGCCGATCTGCTCACCGACAGCGCCAGGCGCGAGGCCTACGAATCTGAGCTCACGGCCCTGGCCACCAGTGGCACGCCCCTCCAGGCCGGCCTGGAGATCCCCACCAGCCGGGAACTCGGCGGGCTGCTGCTCCTGCTGGAGGCGGATCAGCCCCTGGAGTGCTTCAACCTGGCGCGGCGGGGCCTCCAACCTCCCCAGGCGCCCACCCTCGGCAGTGGTCGCGAGACCGATCTGAGCCTGCTGGCGGGCCTGGCCTGCCTGGCCGGCGGGGAAGAACTGCAGCGCCACCGCCGCTACGAAGCTGCCGCCCACACCCTGCGGGAAGGCCTGCAGCTGCTGCAGCGGATGGGGCAGCATCCGCATCTGCGCCAGCAGATCAGCGACGAGCTCCGGCGGCTTCGGCCCTTCCGGGTGCTGGACCTGCTCAGCCGCAGCCTGGCAGCCGCCGATGAACGGGCCGAAGGCGTCACCCTGCTCGAGGAACTGGTGCGGGAGCGGGGCGGTCTGGAAGGCCGCGACGACCCCACCCTCACGCCGGAGGAGTTCCAGGCCTTCTTCAAGCAGATCCGGGCTTACCTCACCGTGCAGGAGCAGGTGGATCTGTTCAGCCGCTGGGCCGACAACTCCCCGGCTGCCGATTTCCTCGCCAGCACGGCCCTCACCGCCTCGGGGTTCGCCCAGCGGAAACCGGATCGCATCGCCGCAGCCATGCAGCGGCTGGAGGCCACGGGCCAGGAGGGGGTGCAACCGTTGCTGGCCTGTCTTCATCTGCTCCTGGGGCAGGTGGAGGCGGCCCAGCACGCCTTCCGGCAGGGGGCCAGCCCGGAGCTGCAGGAGTGGGCGGAGCAGCAGAGCAGCGATCCCCTGGCTCAGCTCTGTGCCTACTGCACCGACTGGCTGGCCCGGGATGTGCTGCCCGGCTACCGCGATCTGGAGGCCGATCCCGACCTGGAGGCCTACTTCGCCGACCGCGACGTGCAGGCCTACATCAACCGCCTGGCACCGCCCCCCCTGCCGTCCTCCGGCCCGGAGGCCTCTCCCTTCCCGGAGACCTGGACCCTGGACAGGGACGATCCGGGCGGTGTGCCCCCATTCACCTCCCAGGTCTGGAGCAGCACCGAGGAGCTCACCGGGGCGGGATCCGGGGGCGGATCCGAGGCGGAATCCGGGGCCGAATCCGAGAACGAACTGCTGGACGACGACGAGCCCTGGATCGGCGGCTGGTGGCCGCGCCGCTGGCGGCTGCCGGAGTTCCCGGAGCTGCCCTGGCCGCCCCCCCTCGTCCCTCGCCAGTGGCGGATCACCGCTGCCGCCACCGCCATCCTGCTGGCCGGTGGAGCCTGGCTGCTGCTCCGCCCCCAGCCGCAAGCCACCCCGATCCCGGTGGAGCCCAGCCCTGACGCCGAGGCCCCCCAACCCCCCGCTTCAGGCAGTCCAGACGCGGCCGCCGGCACACCCGCGCCAGGCGGCACCAGCCCCTCTGCGGCGCAGGCCACCGTGCCGCTCACGACGGCCGCTCCCACCGAGGCCGACCTGCAGGGCCTGCTGGAAACCTGGCTGGCGGCCAAGGCGGCGGTGCTGGCGGGCCAGCCGGGCCCACTCCCGCTCGAGCAGCTGGCCCGTCCCGTTCAGATCGACCGGCTCCAGCAGGAACGCCGGCAGGATGAGGCCCAGCAGCAGACCCAGAGGGTCGAGGCCAAGGTGGAGGGCCTCACGATCGAGGCCCGCAGCTCCGGGCGCATCGCCGTGCTGGCGACCATCAGCTACCGCGACCAGCGCCTGGATGCCGAGGGCAAGCCGACGGAATCCAGCGCCGCCCTCACCCTCCGCAACCGCTACGTGTTCGGACGTGATGGCGAGGCCTGGCGCCTGGCGAGCTTCGGCCCCGTGCGCTGATCCTCTCCCCAGCCACTCCCCCGGCGGCGCGGGTTTTTACGATCCGGGGCTGCGGCCACCGCCGCCCCACCCTCCCCTGCGCCCCCACCGCGATGTTCGACGAGCTTTCCCAGCGGTTTGAAGACGCCGTCAAGAACCTGCGCGGCCAGGGGGCGATCAGCGAGAGCAATGTCGAAGGCGCCCTGAAGGATGTGCGCCGGGCCCTTCTGGAGGCGGACGTGAGCCTGCCGGTGGTGAAGGACTTCGTGGACGAGGTGCGCCGCAAGGCCGTCGGCGCCGAGGTGGTGCGTGGCATCAGCCCGGATCAGAAGTTCATCCAGGTGGTGCATGAGCAGCTCGTCGACACCATGGGGGGCGAGAACGCGCCGCTGGCGGCGGGGGGCAAGCCCGGCGAGCCCTCGGTGGTGCTGATGGCCGGCCTGCAGGGCGCCGGCAAGACCACCGCCACCGCCAAGCTGGGCCTCCATCTCAAGGAACAGGGCCGCCGGGCCCTGCTGGTGGGGGCCGACGTCTACCGGCCGGCGGCCATCGAGCAGCTCAGGACTCTGGGAGGGCAGATCGGAGTGGAGGTGTTCAGCCTCGGCACCGAAGCCAGACCGGAGGACATCGCCGCCGCCGGAGTGGAGAAAGCCCGGGAGGAGGGCTTCGACACGGTGCTGGTGGACACCGCCGGCCGGCTCCAGATCGACACCTCGATGATGGAGGAGATGGTGCGGATCCGGGAGGCCGTGCAGCCCGATGAGGTGCTGCTGGTGGTGGATTCGATGATCGGCCAGGAGGCCGCCGAACTCACCCGTGCCTTCCACGAGCAGGTGGGCATCACCGGCGCCGTGCTCACCAAGCTCGACGGCGACTCCCGCGGTGGCGCCGCCCTCTCCATCCGCAAGGTGAGCGGCGCCCCGATCAAGTTCATCGGCACCGGCGAGAAGGTGGAAGCGCTGCAGCCGTTCCACCCCGAGCGGATGGCCAGCCGCATCCTCGGCATGGGCGATGTGCTCACGCTGGTGGAGAAGGCGCAGAAGGAGGTGGAGCTGGCCGATGTGGCGCGGATGCAGCAGAAGCTTCAGGAGGCCAGCTTCGACTTCTCCGACTTCGTGCAGCAGATGCGGCTGATCAAGCGGATGGGGTCCCTGGGGGGCCTGATGAAGATGATCCCGGGGATGAACAAGATCGACGACGGCATGCTCAAGCAGGGGGAGCAGCAGCTCGGAAAGATCGAGTCGATGATCAGCTCGATGACCGCCGCCGAGCGGGAGAATCCCGACCTGCTGGCTTTGATGCCGTCGCGACGGCGCCGCATCGCCAAGGGGAGCGGCCACACCCCCGCCGAGGTGGACAAGGTGCTGGCCGATTTTCAGCGCATGCGGGGCTTCATGCAGCAGATGACCAAAGGCGGCGGCATGCCGGGGATGCCCGGGATGGGGGGCATGCCCGGGATGGGCGGCGGATTCCCCGGCATGGGCGGCTTTCCCGGCATGCCGGGGATGGGCGGTCCGGCGGGCGCTGGCGGCCGCGGTGGTGGAAGCCGCAAGGCCAACAGGCCGCCCAAGAAGCGGAAGGGCTTCGGCGAGCTCTGACTGGCAAGCTCTGGATGGTGACCCCTGGATGCCGACCTCCGAACCCGAGCCTGTACCCCAGCAGGTACATTGGTTGTTTGGACACCTAACGGCACAGCCACGATGATCAAGCTCCGCCTGAAGCGGTTCGGCAAGAAGCGGGAAGCGAGCTTCCGCCTGGTGGCCACCAACAGCACCTCCCGCCGGGATGGGCGTCCGCTCGAGGAGCTGGGCTTCTACAACCCCCGCACCAAGGAAACGCGGCTGAACACCGAGGCCATCCGTGCCCGGCTGGCCCAGGGCGCCCAGCCCACCGACACGGTGCTCACCCTGCTCGAGCGGGGTGGCCTGGTGGAGAAGACCGTGCGCGCCTCGGTGACGGCAGGTCAGGCCAAGCAGGCCGCGGCCCGCGACGCTGCCGCCAAGCAGGCGGCCAGGGAAGCGGCCCAGGCCAAGGCCGCCGCTGAGGCTGAAGCTGCAGCGAGCAAGGCGGCTGAGGAGGCTGCGGCCGCCGAGCCCGCTGCCGAGGCTTGAGCTCCAGCGCCACCGCGGACCCTGGAGGGCGCAGCAGCACCTCCATCGCCCTGCCCAACTCCGCCGCCGCGCTGGCCCTGGCCGGCCCGGCCGAAGCCACTCTGCGCCAGGTGGAGGCCCTCACCGGTGCCTCCCTGGTCCTGCGGGGACTCGACCTCTGGATCGCCGCCCGCCCACGCCAGCTGCAGCGCGCCACGGCGCTGGTGGAAATGCTCAGGCCCCTGTGGGACCAGGGCCAGGCCATCGGACCGGTGGACCTGCAGACCGCGCTCCAGGCCCTCGACACCGACCGGGGCGAGGAGCACCGCGCCCTCGGTGAGCACGTGCTGGCCCGCAGCCAGAGCGGCCAGCTGCTGCGGCCCCGCACCCTGCGCCAGAAGACCTACGTGGAGGCCATGGAGCGCCACGACCTCACCCTGGCGCTCGGACCGGCCGGCACCGGCAAGACCTTCCTGGCCACGGTGCTGGCGGTGCGGATGCTGAATGAACGCAAGGTGCAGCGGCTGATCCTGACCCGGCCCGCCGTGGAAGCCGGCGAGCGGCTCGGCTTCCTTCCCGGCGATCTGCAGCAGAAGGTGGATCCCTACCTGCGCCCCCTCTACGACGCCCTGCACGCCCTGCTGGGGGCTGAGCGCACCTCCGCCCTGCTGGAGAAGGGGGTGATCGAGGTGGCGCCGCTGGCGTACATGCGGGGCCGCACGCTGGCGGACGCCTTCGTGATCCTGGATGAGGCCCAGAACACCACCAGCGCCCAGATGCGGATGGTGCTCACCCGGCTCGGCGAAAACTCCCGGATGGTGGTCACCGGGGATCCCACCCAGCTGGATCTGCCCCCCGGTGTCACCAGCGGCCTCAACGAAGCCGCCGAAGTGCTGGAAGGCGTGGAAGGGGTGGCCATCTGCCGGCTGAGCGCCGCCGACGTGGTGCGCCATCCCCTGGTGCAGCGCCTGGTCACCGCCTATGCCCAGCGGGACGCCCGCCGCCAGCCCAGGCGCCCCTGAGCAGGGGCGAGCGGATCCCCAGGCCGTGAGCCGCCGGTTCCCAGGGGGAGATCCGCACCTCAGGCGGGCCCTGAGGCTCTGTCAGGCCCCCTCCGCCACTGGCAGGATGGATGGAGTTCGAAACCTGGTGCGCCATGCCGGCCAGCAGCAATTTTCAGGAGGCCATCCGCGAGGCGCAATCCAGCGCCCTCGTGGGGCCCAACGTGGTCAACAAGGCCCTGCCCTACGTGGGTGGAGGCATGGTGCTCACCGCCGGCGGCGTGCTGGGCGGCCTCACCCTCATGGCCAGCAGCCCCGGGCTGTTCATGCCCCTGTTCTGGGTGGCCCTGATCGGCAACTTCATCCTCTTCTTCGTGGCCCAGAACGTGGCCAGCAAGGGGAACAACAGCACTGCGCTGCCCCTGCTCGCCGCCTACAGCCTGATCACCGGCTTCACCCTCAGCGGCATCGTGGCCTACGCCCTCAGCGTGGCGGGTGTCGGCGCCATCGGCACCGCCACCCTGGCCACGGGCATCACCTTCGTGGTGGCGTCGTTCACCGGCCGCCGCATGAGCGACAGCGTCGGTCAGGCCCTCACCGGCGTGGTGGGTCTGGGGATCGTCGGCCTGCTGATCGCCATGGTGGTGCAGATCGTGGGCAGCCTGTTCGTGCCTGGCATGTTCGGCGGCAACGGCTTCGAGCTGCTGATCGCCGGCTTCGGCACCGTGCTGTTCATCGGTGCCGCCTTCGTGGACTTCTACACGATGCCCCGCACCTACAGCGACGACCAGTACCTGGCCGGAGCCCTGGGGATGTACCTCACGTACATCAACCTGTTCATCTTCATCCTGCGCCTGATCATCGCCCTGCAGGGCGGTGGTCGTCGCGACTGACGACTGACCATTGCGGCCTGGCCTCAGCCGGCACCCGTGCATCAGCGCCCTCCGGGGCGCTTTTTTCATGGGTGACCGCGGCAGCCCGAGCAGCCGCTCGGAACCTCAGCCTTCCGCCACCGCCTCCACCGCCGCAGCGATCGCCCGGCGCTGGTCGGCGTCGTACCCCCAGCGATCGAGAAACGCCACATCCTCCCCCTCGCCACGGCCGGCGGCGGCCAGGAGGACTTCCAGCCGCTGCTTCACCGCATGGGGATCGAGCAGGCGCAGCAGTTCGGTGCAGCGGCTGGCCACCCGCTCCGAGGCGCTCTGCTGGGCCGCATCGCCACCACGGCCATGGTGCAGGGCCATGGCCGTGCTCATGGCCAGGTTGCGGGCCGAGAGATCCACCACCCCCTCGCCGGCCGCCCGCAGCTGCAGCACCAGCGGCTCGGGCAGCCGGTCCATCAGCGGGCAGTCGCCGGCAAGGCTCACCACGAAGAAGCCCCGGGCCCCATCGCGGGCGGCCACCAGTTCCGCCACCCGATCCGCCAGCACCTCGTCGCTGAGCTCGCCGTTCTCCCACAACCCCAGCCACTGGGCCGTGATCTCCATGGCCTGCTGGAAGGTGGGCTCAAGGGGCGTGGTGGTCATGGCGCCGGGACTGGGGAGAAGAAAGGACACGCTGCCCTAGAGGTTATGGACCCGGCGGCCCCCAACGGCCAGGGGCTGACAATCTGGACCCCATGCAGTCAACCGAGCCACCCGCCAACTCCCGTTCCGACGAGCCCGCCGCCGAGCGGGCTGGGGAGGGGGTGCTGCTGCCCGTTCCCGATCCGGCCGAATCGGCCCGCCTGCTCGGCGACAACCCAGCCGCTGCAGCGTTCCGCTCCGGCTTCGTGGCCCTGATCGGTCGGCCGAACGTGGGCAAGTCCACCCTGCTCAACCAGCTGGTGGGCCAGAAGGTGGCCATCACCTCCCCGGTGGCCCAGACCACCCGCAACCGGCTGCGGGCCATCCTCACCACGCCCACGGCCCAGCTGGTGCTGCTCGACACGCCGGGCATCCACAAGCCCCACCACCTGCTCGGCGAGCGGCTGGTGAAGACGGCCCGCGGCGCCATCGGCGAGGTGGACGTGGTGCTGCTGCTGGTGGACGGCAGCCAGAGGGCCGGCCGCGGCGATGGCTTCATCGTCGAACTGCTGCGCCACTGCCGCGCCCCGGTGCACGTGGCCCTCAACAAGCACGATCTGGTGTCTGGCGATCAGGCGGCGGCCCTGGCCCAGAGCTACCGCGACCTGCTGGGCGGTCGGGGCGATGTCGCCATGCCGGAGCGAAGCGAACCCCTGGACTGGCCCCTCCACCCGGTGAGTGCCCTCACCGGCGAGGGCACCGCCGAACTGGTGGAGGCCCTGAGCAGCGACCTGCCGCCGGGCCCCCACCTCTACCCGGCCGATGCGGTGAGCGATCAGCCCGAGCAGCTGCTGATGGCGGAACTGATCCGCGAGCAGGTGCTCAGCCACACCCGCGAGGAAGTGCCCCACTCGGTGGCCGTGAGCATCGACCGGGTGGTGGAGGACGGCCCCCGCACGGCCGTGCTGGCCACCGTGCTGGTGGAGCGCTCCAGCCAGAAAGGCATCCTGATCGGCAAGGGCGGACGGATGCTGAAGACGATCGGCCAGGGTGCCCGCCTGCAGATGGAGAAGGTGTTCTCCGGGCCGGTGTATCTGGAGCTGTTCGTGAAAGTGGTGCCGGGCTGGCGCCGCAGCGCCGCCCGCCTGGCCGAGCTGGGCTACAGGGGCGATTGAGGGAGGCGACTGAGCCAGGCGGCTGAGAGAATGGCCCCATGAGCGACACTCCTGCCTTTCCGCCCGAGGAGATCGGGGCCTTCCTGCGCTTCTGCGCCGGGGAGTGGATGAGTCTGCGCAGCGAATTCGCCCTGGGGGCGATCGAGGCGCAAGCCAACGGGGGCGAGGACGGCACGGCCCTAGGCGACGAAACAGCCCAGAGCGACGAAACAGTCCAGGGCGACGAATGGCACAGCAGCGAGCGGGGCGAGCTGCTGGTGACCTTCCTGGAACCCGCCGGCGGCCACGGCCCCGGTGGCCTGCGGGTGGGCCCCAAAAACAGTCCCCAGCGGGATCTTCACTTCCGCCCGGATGGGCGCTTTTCCAGCGGTGAGGCCGGCACCCCGGCCGGGGCCGCACCCCTGGAGGGCGACTGGGAGCTCTGGCCCGACGGGAGCCTTGAACTGCGGCTCGAGCAGGAGGGCCGCGAGGTGCGGGAGCGCATCTGGTTCACCAAGCCCAACCTGCGGCTGCGCAGCACGGTGGAGCGGCAGGGCGACGGCAGCCCGGGACGGGCCAGCTTCAGCTCCGAGATCCGCCGGGTGAGTCGCCCCGCCACCGGCAGCTGATGGCCATGCGGCTGGACGTGGTGAGCCTCACGCCCGAGGCCTTCACCCCGCTGCTGAGCCTTGGGGTGATCGGGCGTGCCTTCGCCGCCGGCATCGCCGAGCTGCATGTGCACAATCCCCGCGATCACGCCACAGACCGCTACCGCAAGGTGGATGACCAGCCCTATGGCGGCGGCGCCGGCATGGTGCTCAAGCCCGAGCCGGTGTTCGCCGCGGTGGAGGCGATTCCGGTGCTGCCCAGGCGCCGGGTGCTGCTGATGAGCCCCCAGGGGCAACCACTGCGCCAGGCCGACCTGCGCCGCTGGGCCAGCGAGGCCGACCAGCTGGTGTTCCTCTGCGGCCACTACGAGGGCTTCGATGAACGCATCCGCTCCCTGGCCGACGAGGAGGTGTCGATCGGTGACTTCGTGCTCACCGGAGGCGAGCTGCCGGCCGCCGTGATCATCAACGGCGTGGTGCGGCTGCTGCCGGGCACGGTGGGCACCGCGGCATGCCTTCAGGAGGAGAGCCACAGCACCCTGCTGCTGGAGCATCCCCACTACACCCGGCCGGCCAGCTTCCGGGGCCTGGAGGTGCCGGCCGTGCTGCGCAGCGGCGACCACGGCGCCGTGGCCCGCTGGCGCCAGGAGCAGCAGCGGCAGCGCACCGCCGAACGTCGCCCGGATCTCTACGCCCGCTGGCAGGGGGAGCAGGAGGCTGGCCCATCTGCAGGCAGTCCCCCACCATGCTGATCACCACCACCCCCAGCCTCGAGGGCCGGAGCATCCAGCGCTACCTGGGTCCGGTGCACGGCGAGGCGATCCTGGGCGCCAACATCTTTCGCGACCTGCTCGCCTCGGTGCGCGATGTGGTGGGCGGCCGGGCCCGGGCCTACGAGAAGGCGCTCCAGCAGGCCCGCCAGGAGGCCATGGAGGAGCTGGCCCGCAGGGCCGAGCTGCTCGGCGCCGACGCCGTCGTGGGCCTGCAGCTCGATACCGAGGTGCTGGGCCAGTCGGGCGGGATGCTGATGGTGTGCGCGGTCGGCACGGCGGTGCGGCTGGACGCGGAGGCAGGCAGCGCCCTGCCCCTGCCTCCGCCGCCCCTGCCGCCCCAGGCCTGAAGCCCCGTTGAAGCCCCCAGGCGGGGGCCGGGGAGGTGGGCTTGAGGAGCCGTCTGAGGAGCCGAGCGGCTCAAGTCTGGCCCTTCTGCAGCCCCTTCAGGGCCGCCAGCAGCGATGCCGGGCTCTGGGGGTCCACCATCAGCACGCTGCCCCCCTGGGCCCGGGCCATCTCCTGGCCCATCGCCATCCACTCACTGGCCAGCAGCAGCCTCAGGGCTTCGGCCGCGGCGGGATTGGCCTCGATCGCCTCGGCCAGCCGGGTGGCGGCCGCGGCCTTGGCCTCCGCCTGCAGGGTCTGCTCCTTGGCCTCCGCCTCGGCCTGAAGCAGCAGCGCCTGGGCCCGGCCGCGGGCGGCATTGAGCTCGCTGTCGCGCACCCCCTCCGACCGCAGGATGGCGGCCCGCTTCTCCCGCTCGGCGGTCATCTGCTGCTCCATCGCCTGCTGCACGCCGGCCGAAGGGTGGATGTCCCGCAGCTCCACCCGGGTCACCTTCACGCCCCAGGGGTCGGTGGCCTGATCCAGCTCGCGCAGCAGGGCCTCGTTCACCTCCTGGCGGGTGGTGAAGGTCTGGTCGAGGTCGAGCTTGCCCATCTCGGCGCGGATCTGGGTGAGCACCAGGTTCACCATCGCCGCCTGCAGGTTGTCCACGGCGTAGTAGGCGCGGGCGTGCTCCAGCAGCTGCCAGTACACCACCGCATCCACCTCGATCGACACGTTGTCGCGGGTGATGCACTGCTGCGGGGGAATGTCGAGCACCCGCTCCTTGAGGGATTCATGGCTCACCACCTTCTCCACCACCGGCAGCACGAAGGAGAGACCCGGCTGCAGCTGGCGGTCGTACTTGCCGAGCCGCTCCACCAGCCGCGACTGACCACCACTGGTGACCTTGATGCTGTTCACCCCGAGGAACGCCATCACCACCAGGGCCGGCAGACCGAACAGGGTTTCCATCGCCGGAGCAGCAGCAGAGGCCTCAAGCTAGGCAGCATGGAGCCTCCCCACCACCCGACCCGATGGCCCTGGCGTCCCTGATCTGGCTGGCGGTGGGTCTGGGCCTGCTGGCGATCGAATGGCTCGGGGCCGAATTCGACGGCCTGCTGGAAGCGGCGGTGGCGGCTCTGGTGGTGTCGGTGCTCAGTGCCTTGCTGCCCTGGCCGCCGCTGCTGCAGGTGGCGGCCTTTGCCGTGCTGAGCGGCCTGGGGCTCCTGGCCCTGCGGGGCTGGGAGCGGCGCAGCCGGGAGCGGTCGATTCCCGCCAGCAGCCGCAGCCAGCGGGCCGAGGTGATCGGTGGCTTCGACGGCAGCCCGGAGGGACGGGTGCGCTGGCAGGGCCAGAGCTGGGCCGCCATCTGCCTGGAGGCCGGCGCCCCGCTGCCGCCCGGCTCCGCCGTGACGGTGATGGGACGGGACGGCAACCATCTGCAGGTGCTGCCGGACGCCCGCGGCACCGGCGCTGCAGGACACTGAGGACCGCACCGGAGACCCAGAGCGGAACGTCCCATGCAGCTGCGCATCGGCAATGGCTACGACATCCACCGGCTGGTGAGCGGCAGACCCCTGATCCTCGGCGGGCAGCAGCTGCACCATCCCGAGGGGCTCGGACTCGACGGCCACAGCGATGCCGACGTGCTGGTGCATGCCCTGATGGATGCCCTGCTCGGTGCCCTCGCCCTGGGCGACATCGGCAAGCACTTCCCGCCGGACGATCCGCGCTGGAAGGGTGCCGACAGCCTGGTGCTGCTGGAGCAGGTGATGGCGCTGGTGCGACAGCGGGGCTGGAGCGTGGTGAATCTGGATGCGGTGGTGGTGGCGGAGCGGCCGAAGCTCAAGCCCCACATCCCGGCCATGCAGGCGGCCATCGCCCAGCGGCTGGAGCTGGAGCCCGATCAGGTGGGGGTGAAGGCCACCACGAACGAACGCCTGGGCGCCGAGGGACGCGAGGAGGGCATCTCCTGCCATGCGGTGGCCCTGCTGCAGCGGCCATGACCCTGCTCCGCCGGCTGGGGATCACTGCCCTGCGGGGGGTGCTGCTGCTGTTGCTCCTGGGCGTGGTGGGGCTGCAGGCTGGCCCCGGGGCGATGGCCGCGGCCACCGGTCCAGCCGCCGTGATGCGCCCCGGCGGGGCGGCCCCTGCCCCCAGCACCCCTGCCCTGCGATCCCCCATGGCCGAACCCCGAGCCGAGCAGCCACCCAAGCAACCACCGATGGACGCGCAGAGCGAGGTGGTGGAGGTGCTCCGGCTGCAGGTGCCTGCCCGATCCCGGCAGGCCTGGCTGGAAGCCGAGCAGGCCAGCTGGGAGCCCTGGCTGGCCAGGCAAGAGGGTTTTCTGGGCCGCCAGCTGTTCTGGGATCCCCAGCGGGAGGAAGGGCTGCTGCTGATCCGCTGGGCCAGCCGGGGCCAATGGAAAGCGATCTCCCCTGAGGCCGTGGGCGCCGTTCAGGAACGGTTCGAGCAGCACGCCCGCCAGCTCACCGGCAGCCGCACCAACCCCTTTCCGCTCCTCGACGAGGCGGAGCTGCAGCCGCTCTGAGCCGCGATGTCCGCCCACCCCCACCAGAGCGACACCGTCCAGAGCGACCTCCACCCGAGTGACAGCTACGTGCTCGGCTGTGATCGCGAGGAGCTCGAGCGCCTGGGCCGCCAGCACGCCATCTGGCGCGACGACTGCCGGCGGGTCTGGCGCCAGGCGGGCTTCGGCTCGGGCCAGCGGCTGCTCGACCTGGGCTGCGGGCCAGGCTTCGCCAGCCTCGATCTGGCGGACCTGGTGGGCCGCCACGGTCTGGTGCTGGGGATCGACAGCGCCGCTCCCTACCTCCAGCACCTGCGCGAGCGTGCCAGGCACCTGGACCTGCCCCAGCTGCAGGCCCTGCAGCGCGATCTCGGCGCTCCGGCACCGGCAGGCTCCATGGGCCTGGACCACCCGGCCCCCGGCGCCTGGGATGGGGCCTGGTGCCGCTGGCTGGCCATGTTCCTGCCGCAGCTGGACCCCCTGCTGGATCTGGTGCAGCAGGCCCTGCGGCCTGGCGGTGCGCTGGTGCTGCACGAATACGTCCGCTGGGACACCTTCTCCCTCCACCCCCAGGGGGCGATGCTGCAGCGGTTCGTGGCCTGCTGCATCCGCCACTGGCGGGACCACGGCGGCGACCCGGACGTGGCCAGCCGCCTGCCCGCCCTGCTGGAGCGGCGGGGCTTCCGGCTGGCCCATGGCAGAAGCCTGATGGCCTGCTCGGCCGGCACGGCGCCCAAGGCGCTGTGGCTGCAGGATTTCCTGGCCTCCTACCCGTCCCAGCTGATGGCCGCCGGTGTCTGGAGCCCCAGCGAGCAGGAGGCCCTGCGCAGCGAGCTGGAGCAGGCGCAGCGCCACGCCAGCCTCTGGGTCACGCCCGCCCTGGTGGAGATGGTGTGGATCCGGTGCTGAACTCTCCCTCGCCGGCACCGTCGCCATCCCCCGGCCAGGGGCCGGAGCACCGGCTCGATCTGGAGCGCCGCCAGCGCCTGGGCATGGTGGAGGCAGTGTGGGGCGAGACCAAGAGCGCCGGGCAGATCGCGGCGATCGCGCTGCGGCTGCACGAGGCCGGCGAGCTGCTCCTGGCCACGCGGGTGTCCGAGGAGAAGGCCCTGGCCGTGCTGGAGCAGGTGCCCGAGCTTGGCCTGCGGCACCATCCCCGTGCGCGCTGCCTCACCAGCGGGCGGTTGCCGCCGGAGCCCCCCAGCGGCGGCGGTGTGGCGGTGCTGGGCGGCGGCACCAGCGATCTGGGGGTGGCCAGCGAGGCCTGCCTGGCCCTGCGCTGCCATGGCATTCGCACCAACCTGCTGCTGGATGTGGGGGTGGCTGGCCTGCATCGGCTGCTGGGCCAGCTGGAGCCGCTGAGGCAGGTGGAGGTGCTGATCGCCTGCGCCGGCATGGAGGGGGCCCTGCCCACCGTTCTGGCCGGACTGCTGCCCCAGCCGGTGATCGGCGTGCCGGTGTCGGTGGGCTACGGCGTGAGCGCCGGCGGCATGGCGGCCCTGCACGGCATGCTCGCCAGCTGCGCCCCGGGGCTCACGGTGGTGAATGTGGACAACGGCTACGGCGCCGCCATGGCGGCCCTGCGCATCCTCAGAGGTGCTGGAGCTGGGGGTAGGCCGTGAGCAGCTCCTCGGTGCTGAACACCTCGCCGACGCCATCCGGCTGCCAGATCACCTCGATGGCCAGCAGATCGGACGCGGACACACCGCCCAGCACCTGCAGGGAATCGCGCAGCTGTTCCGCCGAACCGGCCCCCTTGATCGAGAGGCGCTGGCGGGTGGCCACCAGCAGGGTCACGGCGATGTAGTCGCTGCTGGCGTCGCTGTCACCGGCGGAGTCAGCGGCGGAGCGCCGGCCGGCCACGTTGGTGGTGAGCTCGGCGTCGAGCTTGCTGCGCTCGGCCATGCTCAGGCGGTTGAAGGTGGATTCGGCGCTGGCGAAGGGCACCTGGCCCACCTCGGCGCTGGCGTAGACCCAGAGATCGGGGTGACGCAGCAGGGCCAGGGTGGTTTCCTGCAGCACCATCTGCAGACCGCTGCTGCTGCTGGTGTCGGCCCGGGAGGCCAGCATGCGCAGGTCGTTCTGCACCTCACGGGCGGCGGCAAGCAGCCCCACCTGCACCTGGCTGATGGTCACCGGACCATCGGGCCGGGGCGCATAGCCGCCGCCGTTGCCGGGCAGGGATGGAGCACCGCCGGCTCCGCGCAGGGCGTTGCCGATCAGGCCGATCACGGCCATCAGGATCAGGAAGCCGAAGAGGCCTCCACCCCCGAAGCCGAAAATGGGGATCAGGAAGGGGAAGCCGAGCCCGCCACCGCCGAACCCGCCGCCCCCACCGCGGTAACCGCCGCCGCCGTAGCTGCGCGGCATCGAGGGGGCCGAACGGAAACTGCCCCCACCGATCCTGCCGCCCCTGGCGGCCAAGGCGGGGCCAGGAGCCCACACCAGCAGGGTGAGCAGCAGAGCCGGAAGAATCACGAGACTCAGGCTGCGGCGCCACCAGCGGGGGCGTTGTGGCTGCTGAGGGGTGGCGTTGGGGATCGGGGCTTCGGGGAGCGGCAACAGGGCCGGTGCGAGTGGAAGAAATCTAGGAACCACCTCCCACGATGGTGACCACTTCGAGCACGTCGGATTCCACCACCGCCTGGGTGGGCCAGCTCTGGCGCGGCAGGATCGTGCCGTTGAACTCCACCACCACCAGGCGCGGCTGGTAGCCCAATCCCTCCAGCACCCGATCAAGACTCAGGCCGGCCCGGCAGGGGCGGAGCTCCCCGTTCACCTGGATGAGGATCTCGCTCTCCGGGGCCGAGGCGGGTGGCTCCTTAGGGGTGGACATCGCTGGGTGAACGGTGGCGGGGTCCGCGCTTGCGGGCATCTGCCCTCAGGGTTGCACAGGCCGGTGGAGTGCCGGCGGGGTGCCGGCGGGGTGCCTGTGAAGCTCAGCTGCTGCAGTCAGCTGCTGCGGCCAAGGGCCGAGAGCAGCTGCCGGCTGGCAGCCGCCGGGTCGTCCGCCTCGGTGATCGCCCGCACCACCGCCACCCTCTCTCCACCGGCCTGGCGCACGGCGGCGATGCCCTCCGCCGTGAGCCCGCCGATGGCGAAGAACGGAATCGGACAGGCCTGGGCCGCCTGACTCACGTAGGCCAGTCCCACCGGCTGGCGGCCCGGCTTGGTGGGGGTGGCCTGCACCGGCCCCACCCCCACGTAGTCACAGCCGTCCTGGATGGCCTGCTGCAGCTGCGGCAGGGCGTGGGTGCTGCGGCCGATCAGCCGGTCGGGGCCCAGCAGCCGCCGGGCCAGGGCCGGCGGCAGGTCGCCCTGGCCGAGGTGCACGCCATCGGCATCCACCGCCAGGGCCAGATCGATGCGGTCGTTGACGATGAACAGGGCGCCCGCCTGGGCGCAGAGCTCGCGCAGGGCTCCGGCCTGCTGCAGCCGCTCCCGATCGGTGAGGGGAGCACCCCCAGGGCCGGTGCTCTCGGGCTTGGCCCTGTACTGCACCAGCCGCACCCCACCGGCCAGGGCGCCGGCCACCACCGCGTCCAGATCGGGCACCGGGCTGGTGACCAGGTAGAGGTGGCAGGCCTCCAGCCGGCGGCGGCGGGCCGCAGCGCCCTGGCCGGCGCGCAGCAGATCGGCATCGAGGTCGTAGAGGGTGTAGCGGATGGCGGCGGCCTCGGACGCCAGAACCGGATCGATGCCGCGCCCGAATTCCTCCAGCACCCGCAGCGCCTCCTGCACCCGGGAGGCATTGGCCGCCACCACCTGCTGGGGCCGCTGCCGTTCCGCCTGGGCCGGATGGGTCAGCCCCGCCCCGGCATCGGTGGCGGTGTGGCGCGCCAACTTGTAGGCCTCCCCATGCAGGCGACCCAGGCGCTGGCGCAGGTCCTTGCAGCGGGATACCAGATCGGCCCGCTCCAGGCCGAAGCGGGCCCAGTCCTCCAGCACCCGCAGGCCCTCGCGGGCACGGTCGAGATTGGCATCGAGCAACCGCCGCAGCGCCGGGGTGTCGGCAGCGGCTTGCGGCGAGAGGGGGGGGAGCACCATGGCCGGACGGCGAGGGATGAAAACGGACGGCACCGCCAGGACTGTCTAGGTTGGAGCGCAATCCCGGGGGCCGCGGCCCGTCAGCAAGGCCATGGAACAAGGCGGTCCGGACAACCCGATGCTGGTGCTGGTGTCAGGGATTCTGCTGCTCGGGGGCATCGCCACGTTCATGGCCTGGGGCCTCACCCACGCCTACCCCGGCGGTTAGGCAGCGCGCCCGCGCCGCATCCCTGGCGATCTGCGCGCTCAGGGCCTCCACGCCATCGAAGCGCTGCTGACGGCGCAGCAACGCCACCGGCTCCACCTGGAGCTGGCGGCCATGGAGCTCCAGATTGCGGTCCAGCAGATGCACCTCCACGGCGGAGGGGGCGAGGGGATCCACGGTGGGCTGGGGGCCGAGGTTCATCACCGCCGGCAACCAGGGTCCAGCCGCATCCACCTGGGCCCGGGCGGCGTACACCCCTTCCATCGGCAGGAACTTGCGGCCGTCCACCTGAAGATTGGCGGTGGGCCAGCCCAGCTGACGACCCAGACCCCGACCCTGCACCACCGCGCCGCGGAAGCGGTAGGGACGCTGCAGCAGCCGCTCGGCCTCCAGCAGATCTCCCGCCGCCAGGGCCCGCCGGATGCGGCTGCTGCTGAGCCGTTCCTCCCCATCGGTGAGCATCGGCACCACGGCCACCTCGATCCCCCGGGCGGCCGCCAGCGCCACCAGGGTGCCGGTGTCGCCCTGACGGTTCACTCCGAAGCGGAAATTGGTGCCCACCGCGATCCGGCGGCTGTCGAGCTGGTTCACCAGCACCCGGTCCACGAAGGCCTCAGGATCCAGCGCCGCCAGCTGCCTGTCGAAGGGCACCAGCACCAGCTGGCGGACGCCGAGCGGTTCGAGCAGCTCCAGTTTTTCGCTGGGCAGATCGAGCCGCAACCGCGGTTCGCCGTGCAGCACCTCGCGGGGATGGGGCCAGAAGCTCACCACCGTGGGCACCAGCGGCACCCCGTCCGCCACCGCGGGCTCGGTGACCGCCGCGATCACGCGCCGGTGGCCGCGATGCAGACCATCGAAACTGCCGAGGGCGATGGCGGTGGGGCGCTGGGCCTCCTGGGGTGTTCGCAGGGGAATCAACGCGACAGATCCCAACGCCGGTGCGGGCCTGGGCGATCTTCCCATGGCACCTTTGGGGGGTCGTTCACGCCGCCGCCATGGCCGACCGCCTCGATCTGCAGCTGATCTCGGCGGCGCTGCGGCGTCTGGGCTGGGTGCGCTTCTGGATCCAGCTGGTGCTGGCGGTGGTGGTGGTGGGCGTGCTGGTGTTCAACAACATCGGCGGGCGCCTGGCCGCCAACTCCTCCCGGGCCCTGGGGCTGGGGCCGGGCATCTCCCTCACCACCCTCTCGTTCCTGCTGCTGCTCTGGTGCCTGTGGCAGAGCTGGCTGGTGGTGCGCTGCGGCCGTGCCCTGGCCAGCCCCGTGCGCCCGAGCCGGGGGGAAACCGCCCGGCTGGTGAAGCGGGGTCTGCTGGCCGACCTGGCGGGACTCACCCTGGCGGCCGTGGGCTACCAGGCCATGGCCGGCAGCCTGTTCGTGCAGGCCTCCCAGCAGGTGCCGGGGTTCTTCGGTGCCCAGATCCAGTCCCAGCCCGGCACCGGCGGACGGGTGATCGGCCTGCCGATCACCTCGATCGAGATGTTCTCGGTGCTGGGCAACACCCAGGTGCTGTTCGCCCACCTGATCGGGCTGGCCATCAGCCTGTGGCTGCTGCAGCGGATCTACAGAACCAGCTGAGGCAGATCGCGGCAGGCGCCGCGCCAGAACAGCTCCGGCTGCAGCGGCGTGAGCGCCACCCCGCCGCCATGCACGTGGGCCACGTCCACGGGCCAGTCGGCCGGGCCGGCCACCTTGGCCTCCAGATCGTTCGCCACCTCACCGGCCAGCCAGTAGTAGGTGCGCCCCCGCGGATCCACCCGCCGGTCGAACTGGTCGGTGTAGCGGCGCACCGCCGTGCGGCACCAGCGCAGCTCGCCGATGCTCTCGGCCGGCAGCGGCGGCACGTTGAGGTTGAGCAGCATCCCCGCCGGCCAGCCCGCCTCCAGCATCTGCTCGGCCACATCCAGGGCGATGCCGGCGGCGGGAACGAACTGGCGCCACTGGAAGTCGGCGCTGCTCACCGCCAGCGACGGCAATCCCTCGATCGTGCCCTCCATCGCCGCGCTCACGGTGCCGGAATAGAGCACGTCGGTGCCCAGGTTGGGGCCATGGTTGATGCCGGAGAGCACCAGATCCGGCCAGGTGTCGAGCAGGGAGAAGAGGGCGAGCTTGACGCAGTCGCTGGGGGTGCCGCTGCAGGCCCAGGCCGTCACGCCGTCGTCGAAGAGTTCATCGGCCCGCTCGGCCCGGATCGGCGTCTGCAGGGTGAGGCCATGGCCGGTGGCGGATCGCTCCTGATCCGGGCACACCACCGTCACGTCGTGGCCGCGGGCCAGGGCGGCGTTGGCCAGGGTGCGGATGCCGCCGGCGAAGACCCCGTCGTCGTTGCTGATCAGGATCTTCAGGGGGGCCATCGGCACGCCGGGGTCTGCTCCGTACAGTCTCCCCCTTGCCCTCCGCAGCCGCGACCGCGATGAGCGCCGCCTCCCCCACGGGGTCCAGCCCCCTCACCCTGGAGCAGCTCGCCGGCCAGCTCGAAGCCCTCGAGGCCGAGGCCGCCGCCGCCATCGCCGCCGCGGCCACCGCCACGGAGCTCGAGGAGCTGCGGGTGGGGCTGCTGGGCAAGAAGGGCCGCCTCTCGGCCGTGCTCGGCGCCATGGGCAAGCTGCCGGGCCCCGACCGGCCGGTGATCGGCCAGCGGGCCAATGTGCTCAAGGAGCAGGTGCAGGGTCTGCTGGCCGAGCGACTGGCGGCCGTGAAGGGCGCCGCCATGGCCGCCCGGATCGCCGCCGAAACGCTGGATGTCACAGCTCCCTGCAGCTACGTGCCGCCGGGCCGCCGCCACCCCCTGATCAGCACCACCGAGGAGATCGTGGACATCTTCTGCGGCCTCGGCTACCGGGTGTCGGAGGGCCCCGAGATCGAGACCGACTACTACAACTTCACGGCCCTGAACATCCCCGAGCACCATCCGGCCCGGGACATGCAGGACACCTTCTATCTGGAGGACGGCCGGCTGCTGCGCACCCACACCTCACCGGTGCAGATCCGCCACCTGGAGAACAACCCGCCGCCGGTGCGGGTGATCGCTCCGGGGCGGGTGTACCGCCGGGACGCGGTGGATGCCACCCACTCGCCGGTGTTCCACCAGGTGGAGGTGCTGGCGATCGACGAGGGGCTCGACTTCACCCATCTGCGCGGCACCGTGACCACCTTCCTGCAGCGGTTCTTCGGCGATCTGCCGGTGCGCTTCCGGGCCAGCTACTTCCCCTTCACCGAGCCCAGTGCCGAGGTGGATGTGCAGTGGCGCGGCCGCTGGCTGGAGGTGATGGGCTGCGGCATGGTCGATCCGGCCGTGTTGCAGGAGATGGGACTGGATCCGGAGCGCTGGAGCGGCTTTGCGGCCGGCCTCGGGGTGGAGCGGTTCTGCATGGTGCGCCACGGCATCGACGACATCCGCCGGCTCTACACCAGCGATCTGCGCTTCCTCGAACAGTTCTGAGCGGACCGCGAGGCCGGAGGCTTCCGGGGGCGCCCCATAAACTCCAAGGGCCCCCTGCCCCTCGATCGGTGCCCTGTGTCGGACTGATCGTGAACGACGGCAAGGACCTGGCCGTCTCCACCGCCGACGCCATCCAGTGCCGCCTCGAGGCCCATGGGCGCGCCGTGGTGCGGGTGAGCAGCTCCGGGGGCATGGTGGGCTTCGCCAACCCTGACCAGCACCTGCGGGCCAAGGGCTACGCCGCCTGCGTGCCCAGCACCTTCACCGAGGAACTGGAGCTGGCGATCGTGCTCGGCGGTGACGGCACCGTGCTCTCCGCCGCCCGCCAGACCGCACCGATCGGGGTGCCGATCCTCACGATCAACACCGGCCACCTGGGGTTTCTGGCCGAGGCCTACCTGCACCAGCTGGACGCGGCCCTCGAGCAGGTGATCCGCGGGGAGTGGAGCGTGGAGGAGCGCACCTTGCTGGTGGTGAGCGTGCTGCGCAGCGAGCAGCGGCGCTGGGAGGTGCTCTGTCTCAACGAGATGGCCCTGCACCGCGAGCCGCTCACCTCCATGTGCCATTTCGAGATCGCCATCGGCCGCCACGCCCCGGTGGACATCGCCGCCGACGGGGTGATCCTCTCCACCCCCACCGGCTCCACCGCCTATGCCCTCAGCGCCGGCGGACCGGTGATCACGCCCGATTGCCCGGTGCTGCAGCTGACGCCGATCGCCCCCCACTCCCTGGCCTCCCGTGCCCTGGTGTTCAGCGACCGCGAACCGGTGACCGTGTTCCCCGCCACCCCGGAGCGGCTGATGATGGTGGTGGACGGCAGCGCCGGCTGTTACATCTGGCCGGAGGACCGGGTGCTGATCCGCCGCAGCGACCATCCGGTGCGCTTCGTGCGGCTCAACGACCACGAATTCTTCCAGGTGCTGCGCAACAAACTGGGCTGGGGCCTGCCCCACGTGGCCAAACCCGGCAACGGAGCGATGCCATGACGCCGGCGGGGTTGGTGTGGCTGCTCGGGCCGGAGCCGGAAGCCCTCGCCGCCCGGCTGCGGGCCTCGGGCTATGCCCTCTGGCAGGACACCGGGCAGGAGACGCCCCCCCCCGATGTGGTGGTGCTCTCGGCCTGCCAGGAGGAGCGCATCCCGGAACTGCGGCGCCGCTTCGGGGCCACGCCGCTGCTGCTGGATGTGCGGGACGACACCGTGGAAGCCCGGGCCCACTGCCTCAGCTCCGGCGCTGATGACTTCTGGCTCTCCAGCCTCGGGCCCAGCGATCTGCTGATGCGGCTGCGGCTGCAGCTCGGGCTCAGCCGCAATCTGGCGGTGCCCATCCAGCTCCTGCAGTTGGCGGATCTCACCCTCAACCCCACCACCCGCCAGGTGCGGCGCGGCAACCGTGCCGTGGCGCTCACCGCCCGGGAATACCAGCTGCTGCTGCTGCTGCTGGAGCGGCGCGGCACCGTGGTGAGCCGCGAGCAGATCCTCAGGCAGGTGTGGGACGACCGCCAGGCCACCAGCAGCAACGTGATCGAGGTGTACGTGCGCTACCTGCGCCAGAAACTGGAGGAGGGGGGCGAACGGCGGCTGATCCAGACGGTGCGGGGCCAGGGCTACTGCCTGAGCGAGCGCCTGCCCCCCCTGGAGAGCCGCGGCTGATGCCCCACGCCCTGCATCGGCACCGGCTGGCGGCTGCCCTGCTCGGCCTGGGGCTCACGGGCGGGGCCGTGGCCCTGGCCGACCCCCCGCCGTCACGCCAGCCGCCGCCCCAGTGGCTGCCCCTGGAGGCCCGCTGGTGCCCGGAGCCCGGGCGTTGCATCGCCCTGGAGGTGGCGGATGAGCCCCATGAGCAGGCCAAGGGTCTGCAGCTGCGGCCGGCGCTGCCACCATTGCGGGGCATGTGGTTCCCTTTCCCGAGGCCCACGGTGGCGCGGTTCTGGATGCACCGCACCCCCGAACCGCTCGACATGCTGTTCGTGGCCGGAGGCCGCGTGGTGGCGATCGAGACGGCCGCCCAGCCCTGCCCGCATCTTCCCTGCCCCAGTTACGGCCCGGCCCAGCGGGTGGAGGGGGTGCTGGAACTGGCTGCGGGCCAGGGGGCGGCCCAGGGGATCGCCGTGGGCACGCCGGTGGTGATCGAGCCGCTCCAGATCAGCCCGCCGCAGGGCGCTCACCCCTGAGCACCAGCACCGGGTTCATCGGGGCCAGGCGGGTGCCGTCCGCCAGGGGAGCGCCCCGCCAACTCTGGTGCTGACCCACCGCCACCCCCAGCCCGGCCTGCTCCAGCAGGGGCCGCAGCTCGGCGAGGCCCTCCACCGTGGCCAGGGGAACCACCACCACGCCACCCGGCCGCAGCCGCGGCAGCACGGCCGCGAGGATGGCGAGCCGGTCCCGGCCGCCGCCCCCCAGGAGCACCCGGTCCGGATCGGGCAACTCCGCCAGCACCTCCGGGGCCCGGCCCTCCAGCACGGCCGCGGGCCGCACCCCCAGCCGCTCGGCATTGGCGCTGATCACAGCCCTGGAGCCGCCGCGGCTCTCCACGGCCCAGAGCCGCAGCCCCGGCCTGAGCCGCAGGGCCTCCAGGCCGATCGATCCCACCCCCGCCCCCACATCCCAGAGCACACCGCGCTCCGGCAGGGCCAGATCGGCCAGCAGCTGCACCCGCACCTCCCGTTTGGTCATCAGCCCGGGGCGATCGGCATGCTGCAGGAAGACCCCATCGGGCAGCCCGAACAGCGGCAGCACGGCCGGATCGGGCGGCGGTGGCGGCTCAGCGATCAGCAGCACCAGGTGCAGGGGGTCGAGATCGGCTGGAAGCGGGGCCTGGGGGGCGAGCCGCTGCACCCGCTCGCGGGGATGACCCAGCCGCTCGCACAGCCAGAGGGCATAGGCCGCCTCCAGGCCCGAGGCCCGCAGGATCCGCCGCACCGCATCGGCGCCGCCGCGGCCGGGATCGGTGAGCACCGCCAGGGCCGAGGGGCGTTTCTGCAGCGCAGCGGCCAGCGGCCCGGGATCGCGGCCGTGCAGGCTGATCCAGCTGGCGTCCTGCCAGGGGCGGCCCAGCCGGGCGAAGGCCAGCTGCAGGCTGGCGGGGGCGGGATGGAAGCGCAGGGCCTCCCGCCCCAGCTCCTGCAGCAGCATCCGGCCGATGCCGAACCAGAGGGGATCACCGCTGGCCAGCACCACGGCCCGCTCGCCGGCCGCCAGGGCCTGGCTCAAGCGGGGCAGCAGGGCGGCCGGTCGATCGGTGGGCACGCAGCAGGCCGCCGGAAACGCCGCCGCGAGCGGCTCCAGCAGGCGTCGGGGGGCCGCCAGCAGCCCGGCCTGCTCCAGCAGGGCCCGGCGCTCCGGGGCCAGGGCCTCGAAACCGGCGGCATCGCAGCCCACCACATCGATCCAGCCGCCGGTCGTGGTCAGCGGGGTTTCCTGCACTGAAGCCATGATGCTGAGCCGCGTTCCCCACCGCCGTGAGCGATCGCCGCCAGCGTCTCCACGAACTCGTGCTTGCCCTGGTGCAGCGGCAGAACGATCTGGACCTGCTCGATGGCGACGGCGCCGCCGTCAACCCGGCGGAAGCCGCCAGCTGGCTGGAGCGCAACCGCCGGGTGCTGCAGCGCTACCAGGCGCTGGTGCGCACCGCCGTGACCCTCGATGCCCTGATCGACCAGGAAGCCTCCGGACCCGGGAGTCCGCTGTGAGCAGGCCATCCCCGTCGGGCCGTTTCTGACAAGCTGGCGCCACTTCCCACGGCTCCATGGCTCCCCTCGGACTGTCCGCGCTCAAGAGCCTGCTGCAGGACCGGGGGTCCGCCGCCACGCCACCGGCCAGCTGGTCACGGCCGTTCGGCCTCGGCTGGGAGCAGCCGTACACGGTGCGCTACGCCAGCAATCTCGATGACGGCCCCAACCACGGCATGCCGCTGGGCGGCTTCGGGGCCGGCTGCATCGGCCGCGCCCCCGACGGCAGCTTCAACCTCTGGAATCTCGACGGGGGTGAGCACTGGTTCGGCACGCTGCCCGACTGCCAGTTCGCCCTGTTCGAGCGCGACGGCAACGGCAGCCGCGCCCATGCCCTCGCCGTGGCCCCCGAGGCCGATGCCTCCCGGCCGGACGCCGGCCCGCCCCTCAGCGCCTGGAGCTGGTACCCCGCCAGCACCGCAGACACGAGCACCGGCACCTACGCGGCCCGCTACCCCCTCAGCTGGACCAGCTTCAGCGGCGTGTTCAGCGCCCGGGTGGGCTGCGAGGCCTTCAGCCCGATCCTGCCGGGCGACTACGAGCGCAGCAGCTATCCGGTGGCGGTGTTCACCTGGAGCCTCAGCAACCCCACCCGCCGGCCCCTTGAGCTCTCGCTGCTGCTGAGCTGGCGCAACACCACGGGCTGGTTCACCAACACCGATCCCGCCGCCGCCGTGCACTTCCGCGACGACGGCAGCCCCGAGCACAACTACGTGCCCGCCATCGGCCGCAGCGAGGGGCAGCGCAACCGCTGGGTGGACGACGGCCCGCTCAAGGGGGTCCTGCTGGAGGGGCCGATCTCCGACCCCATCGCCGAGGGGCAGGGCCAGTGGTGCATCGCCACCGATGCCGGCCTGGAGGCGCGCCATCCCGGGCTGCGCATCCACCGCTGCAGCCGCTGGAATCCGGCCGGCGACGGAGCCGAGCTGTGGGAATCGTTCGCGCGCGACGGCTCCATACCCGACAGCAACAATGACCGCCACAGCGGGGCGAACGACCCGGCCAGTGCCGCCCTGGCCGTGCAGCTGCGGCTGGAGCCGGGCGCCTCGATCGACATCCCCCTGGTGATCAGCTGGGACCTGCCCGTGACCGCCTTCGCCACCGGCAGCCGGGCCCTGCGGCGCTACACCGACCACTTCGGCGCCGACGGCACCAACGCCGCGGCCATCGCCGCCGAGGCTCTGGGGTCGTGGCCCAGCTGGCGGGAGCAGATCGCGGCCTGGCAGCAACCGGTGCTGGAGCGCACCGACCTGCCCGAACCCCTGCGGATGGCCCTGTTCAACGAGCTCTACGACCTGGCCTCCGGCGGCACCCTCTGGACCGCCGCCAGCCCCGAGGATCCGGTGGGGCGCTTCGGGGTGCTGGAGTGCCTCGACTACGCCTGGTACGAAAGCCTCGATGTGCGGCTGTACGGCTCCTTCGCCCTGCTGCAGCTCTGGCCCGAACTCGACAAGGCCGTGCTGCGCAGCTTCGCCCGGGCCATCCCCGCCGCCGATCCCACGCCGCGGCCCATCGGCTGGTACTTCACCCAGGGCAAGGGCCGGGTGGAGGCCCCGCGCAAGGTGGCCGGCGCCACCCCCCACGACCTCGGCGCCCCCAACGAGCGGCCCTGGGACGCCACCAACTACACGGCCTACCAGGACTGCAACCTCTGGAAGGACCTGGCCAGCGACTTCGTGCTGCAGGTGTGGCGCACCTTCCGGCTCGCCCCCACCGGCGAGGACCTGCGCTTCCTGGCGGACTGCTGGCCGGCGGCGGTGGAGGCCCTGCGCTACCTCAAGGGCTTCGATGCCAACAGCGATGGCCTGCCGGACAACGGCGGTGCCCCCGACCAGACCTTCGATGACTGGCCCCTGAAGGGCGTGAGCGCCTACTGCGGCGCCCTCTGGATCGCGGCCCTGGAGGCGGCGCTGGCCATGGGCCAGCGGCTGCAGCTGGAGCTGGGCCTGGACACCTCCAGCCAGCAGCGGGACTTCAGCAGCTGGCTGGAGCAGTCGCGCGCCAACTTCGACCGGTTGCTCTGGAACGGGGAGTACTACAACATCGATGCGGACAGCGGCACCCCGGTGGTGATGGCCGACCAGCTCTGCGGCGACTTCTACGCCCGCCTGCTGGAGCTGCCGCCGGTGGTGGCGGAGGAACGGGCCCGCAGTGCCCTGCGGGCGATCCGCGAGGCCTGCTTCGAAGGATTTCAGGGCGGTTCGCTGGGCGTGGCCAACGGCCTGCGCCGCGACGGCACACCGCTGGATCCCGACGGCACCCATCCGCTGGAGGTGTGGACCGGCATCAACTTCGGCCTGGCGGCCTATTACCGGCTGATGGGGGAGACGGACACGGCCCTGGCGATCACGGGCGCCGTCGTGCACCAGGTGTATGGGGGGGGCCTGCAGTTCCGCACCCCCGAAGCGATCACGGCGGTGAACACCTTCCGCGCCTGCCACTACCTGCGCGCCATGGCGATCTGGGCCCTCTGGGCCACCCACACCGGCTGGCAGCCGATTCCAGGCGCTGATCGGGAGGCCCTGGCATGAGCCGCATGCTCGGTCTGGTTCTGGCCCTGCTGGTGGCTCTGGCCGGTGGAGCGCCGGCCCTGGCCCAGCTCCACGCCCATCCCGATGAGAACGGCACCCCGGTGGTCCGCAGCCTCGAGAGTCTGCGCGACCTCGACTACCAGAGCTGGCAGCTGGTGGCGTACCGAGAGGGTCCTCCGGGCGGCCCCCTGCGCCTGCGGGTGGTGGGCTACCCGGGCAAGGTGCGCCTCGACCACCCCACAGCCCTGCGGGTGCGCAGCGGCCGTGGCCGCTGGGAGCTGGCCGACCGCACCCTGGAGAACCCGAAGCTGGCGGCCGATGGCCGTGCCGCCGCCGCCGAGTTCGATCTGGCACCGCTGCTGGCCGATCTGCACCAGGACCGGCCCCTGCGGCTGCAGCTTCCCGGGGTGTTCGTGGAATTGCCGGTGCCCCCCTTCGTGGTGGCTGAGTGGCGCAGCCTTGCCACCTCCCCGTGAGCCCCATCCCATGAGCCCAGCCCCGTCCGACTCCTGGCGACCGTGGATGCAGCGGGCCCTGCAGCTGGCGAACCTCGGCTGCGGCCGCACCAGCCCCAATCCGATGGTGGGCTGCGTGGTGCTGGATGCCGAGGGCCGGCTGGTGGGGGAGGGCTACCACAGCCAGGCCGGCGAGGCCCATGCCGAGGTGGGCGCCCTGCGCCAGGCGGGGGAGCGGGCCCGCGGCGGCACGGCGGTGGTGACGCTCGAACCCTGCTGCCACCACGGCCGCACCCCCCCCTGCAGCGATGCCCTGCTGGCGGCCGGCATCCGCCGCGTGGTGGTGGCGATGGCCGATCCCGACCCCCAGGTGGCCGGCGGCGGAATCGCCCAGCTGCGGAGCGCCGGGGTGGAGGTGATCGAGGGGGTGGCTGCCGAGGAGGCCCGGGCCCTGAACCGCGCCTTCCTGCACCGGATCGCCCACCGGCGCCCCTTCGGCATCCTCAAGTGGGCCATGGGGGTGGATGGGCGCACCGCCCTGCCCAACGGCGCCAGCCAGTGGATCAGCGGGCCGGAGGCCAGGAACTGGGTGCACGCCCTGCGGGCCCGCTGCGACGCCGTGGTGGTGGGTGGCGGCACCGTCCGGGCCGACGACCCCCTGCTCACCAGCCGGGGACGGCGCCACAGCGAGCCCCTGCGGGTGGTGCTCAGCCGCAGCCTGGCGCTGCCGGAGCGGGCCCGGCTCTGGGACACGGCGCAGGCTCCCACGCTGGTGGCCCACGGCTACGAGGCACCCGCCCGGCGGCGTTTCCAGCTGGATCAGCGCGGCATCGAGCGGCTGGTGCTGGAGGCCTGCGAACCCTGGGCGCTGATGCAGGAGCTGGCCCGCCGCGGCTGCAACCAGGTGCTGTGGGAGTGTGGCGCCGAACTGGCCACCGCTGCCCTGCGCCAGAGCTGTGTGCAGGAGGTGGCGGCGGTGATCGCACCCAAAGTGATGGGCGGCACCCTGGCCCGCACACCCGTGGGCGATCTGGGGTTTACTGGCATGCAGCAGGTTCCTGCCTGGCAGACCACCTGTCCCCAACAGCTCGGGGACGATCTGCTCTGGCAGCTGCACGCCCCCGAGCTTGATCGTCGATGGACTTCCCCACCGCTGCCGGCGCAGCGTTGCCCTTCGCCCTGAACATTCCTCTGCTGGGCCTGGGCCTGGCCATCGCCCTCTGGCTGCTGCTGGAGGTGGTGGGGCGGCGCTTCCGCAGCGGCTCCCTGACGCGGGCACTGCTGCTGCGGAGCCGCCTGAGCATCGCGGTCACCCTGGTGCTGGGCTCGATCGCCTGGTGGCTGGCGGTGCTGGCCGATCCCCGGCTGCTCGATCTGCCCCGCGACGGCGCCGAGGTGCGCGACGTGGCCCTGATGGTGGGCCTGTTCTGGACGCTGCTGCGCTGGAAGGGGGAACTGCACGCCAAGGCGGAGGGCTATGCCGCCCAGATGCTGCCGCGCATGGCCACCAAGGACCGGCTGTTCCTGTTCGACGTGCTCGACAAGCTGTTCGGCACGCTGATCGGCCTGCTGATCGTCTTCCAGGTGCTGCAGCTGCTGGGGGTCTCCGCCTCGGTGCTGATCGCCGCCGGTGGCTTCGGTGCCGCGGCCCTGGGCTTCGGGGCCCGCACCATCGTGGAGAACGGCCTCAGTGGCCTCAGCATCTACATCAACCGGCCGTTCACGGTGGGGGAAACCATCAGCCTGCCCGGCCTCAGCCTGCTGGGCACGGTGGAGCAGATCGGCTGGTTCTACACCCAGCTGCGCGATCCCGACCGTCAGCGCCTCTACGTGCCCAACGGCGTGTTCACGAGCCAGCCCGTGCAGAACGTGGCCGAGATCGACAACCGCCGCCTGATGATCCCCTTCAGCGTCAGCTACGACGACCGCGAGCGGATCCCGGCCATCAGCCAGGCCATCGAGCAGCGGGTCGTGGCGGTGGAGGGACTCGATCCCGCCAAGGATCACCTGGTGCATTTCATGGGCTACGGCGCCTCGAGCCTGGATCTGCGCCTGATGTGCTTCGCCAGCAGCGGCGACATCAAGGCCGCCTGGGCCCTGCAGCACCGGCTGCTGCTGCTGATCGGGGAGGTGGTGGCCGAGCACGGGGCCAGCATGCCCTTCCCCACCCGCACGCTCATACCAGCTCCGGGTGCGCCGGATCTCCCTTGAACGGTCCCTGCAGCCAGGGCAGGATCCAGCCCCCGTAGAAGCCTCCGGGCTGGGGCTCGACCGGGGCTCCGTTCACCCGGCAGCCGTCCGTCTGCGCCGGGTAGAGCGAGAGCCAGCCCGCCAGGGCTGCAAAGCCCGGGGTGGGCTTGGGGTAGCTCCAGGCGGCCCGTCGCCGCCGGCGGCCATCGCCTGGCGACACCAGGTCCCAGTAGCTGGCCAGGCCCTTCCACTCGCAGAACGAGCGTCCGTCCGCGGGCTGCAGCAGCTGCCGGTTCAGAACCTCGGGCGGTAGATACACCGTGGGGGGATGGAAGGTCTCCAGCACCCAGAGGCTCTCCTCGGTGGCGGCGAGGGTGTGTCCGAACACCTCCACCCGCACCGGCAGGGTGCAGCGCACCAGCGCCGGTGGGCGGGGATAGTCAGCCACCCGATCGGGCCGCCGGGAGCTGATGGTGTCCATGGCGCGGCAGAGCTCAGGCCTGGATGAAGTGACGCAGCCGCCGGGCCTCCTCTCCCGCCCGCCGCTGCAGTTCGGCATCGCTCAGCTGCGCTTCCTGCCGCTGCTGGGCCGCCAGCACATCGGCCTCATCCACCCCGTAGCCGCTGCCGCGGGCCAGGGCCAGGAAGTCGGCCAGCTCCAGGGGCTCCGCCAGCCGCTTGGCCAGCTCCTCCCGGCTGCGGGCCAGGGCCAGGAAGGCATCCAGTTGCTCGAGGCTCACCAGGGCAGCTCCAACTGGCTCTGGTCTAACCGGGCCTGCGGCTTGGGCAGCGGCTCCGCCAGCCATTCCGCCGGGTCCCAGGGCTCCAGCATCGGCTCGAGCGCCCGCAGCTCCGCCCCATCGCCGGCGGCCAGCCAGGGCTGCTCCAGCCCCTCGGGGATCACCGCGGGCATCCGGTCGTGCAGGGTGGCGATCAGGGCATTGGGGGCGGTGGTGATCACGCAGCAGGTCTCCAGCTCGGTGCCATCGGCCCCGATCCAGCGCTCCCACAGTCCCGCCAGCCAGAAAGGGGCCCCATCCCGCCGCCGGATGCGGTGGCCCTTCTCGAAGAACCCATCCGCCGGGATCAGGCAGCGGTGGTGGCGCCAGGGTCCCCGGAAGCTGGCCTTCTGGGCCAGGGTCTCGGCGCGAGCATTGATGGGGCGGCCATGGGAGGAGGCTTCCTTGACCCAGGCCGGCAGCAACCCCCACAGCGCCAGATCCACCCGGTTGCGGGCATGCTCACGGCGCAGGAGCAGCACCGGCTCCCCCGGCCGGATCAGCGGTCGTGGCCTGTAGTGCTCCAGCAGCCCCTGGGGCAGGGCTCCCTTGAGGCGAGGCAGCAGGCGATCGAGCTGGCTGGTGAGGGAGTAGCGGCCGCACATCGGGGCAGCGGAGGGGCCGGGAACAGGCGCGGGCGGGAGCTGCAGGAGGCGCGAATCCTGCCGGTGGAGGATCGGTTCTCCACCCTCTCAAGGGTCCGGGCTCCAACCCGACAGGCCTAGTTTGGGCACACCTTTGGCTGCCGCTCCATGCCGATCCGCCAGGACGACAACCGGCCCACGCGGCGCTTCGGCCTGATCAATCTGATTCTGATCGGCTTCGGCGTTCTGCTCCTGTTCAGCAACTTCCTGCCCAACGGCAACTCCCAGGTGCCGCGGGTGCCTTACTCCCTGTTCATCGACCAGGTGAACGACGACGGCGTGAAGCGCGCCTACATCACCCAGGAGCAGATCCGCTACGAGCTCAAGGAGCCTCCGGCGGAGGGGGCCCCCACGGTGCTGGCCACCACCCCCATCTTCGACATGGAGCTGCCCCAGCGTCTGGAGCAGCACGGCGTGGAGTTCGCCGCGGCTCCGCCCCAGAAACCCAACTTCTTCACCACGCTGCTGAGCTGGGTGGTGCCGCCCCTCATCTTCATCCTGGTGCTGCAATTCTTCGCCCGCCGCAGCGGCATGGGCGGAGGCGCCCAGGGGGCTCTGAGCTTCACCAAGAGCAAGGCGAAGGTGTACGTGCCGGATGAGGAATCCCGGGTCACCTTCGCCGACGTGGCCGGTGTCGATGAGGCCAAGACCGAACTCACCGAGATCGTCGACTTCCTCAAGACCCCCGAGCGCTACGCCGCCATCGGCGCCCGCATTCCCAAGGGCGTGCTGCTGGTGGGTCCTCCCGGCACCGGCAAGACACTGCTCTCCAAGGCCGTGGCCGGCGAGGCCAGCGTGCCCTTCTTCATCATCTCCGGCTCCGAATTCGTGGAGCTGTTCGTAGGCGCCGGTGCGGCCCGGGTGCGTGACCTGTTCGAGGAGGCCAAGAAGAAGGCCCCTTGCATCATCTTCATCGACGAACTCGACGCCATCGGCAAGAGCCGTTCCGGCTCGATGGGCGTGGTGGGCGGCAACGACGAGCGGGAGCAGACCCTCAACCAGCTGCTCACCGAGATGGACGGGTTCAGCGCCCAGGACAAGCCGGTGATCGTGCTGGCCGCCACCAACCAGCCGGAAACCCTCGATGCCGCCCTGCTGCGGCCGGGCCGTTTCGACCGCCAGGTGCTGGTGGACCGTCCTGACCTCTCCGGCCGCAAGAAGATCCTCGACATCTATGCCGAGAAGGTGAAGCTGGCCGAGGGCGTGGACCTCGAGAAGATCGCCCAGGCCACCAGCGGCTTCGCCGGCGCCGATCTGGCCAACCTCGTCAACGAGGCGGCCCTGCTGGCGGCCCGTGCGTACCGCACCACCGTCGAGCAGGGCGATCTGAACGAGGCGATCGAGCGGGTGGTGGCCGGGCTGGAGAAGAAGAGCCGCGTGCTCCAGCCCGATGAGAAGAAGGTGGTGGCCTACCACGAGGTGGGCCACGCCATCGTGGGACACCTCATGCCCGGTGGCGCCAAGGTGGCCAAGATCTCGATCGTGCCCCGCGGCATGAGTGCCCTGGGCTACACCCTCCAGCTCCCCACCGAGGAGCGCTTCCTCAACTCCAAGGAGGATCTGGAGGGTCAGATCGCCACCCTGCTCGGGGGCCGCAGCGCCGAGGAGATCGTGTTCGGCGAAGTGACCACCGGCGCCGCCAACGACCTGCAGCGGGCCACGGACATCGCCGAGCAGATGGTGGGCACCTACGGCATGAGCGACACCCTCGGCCCCCTGGCCTACGACAAGCAGGGCGGCAGCCGCTTCCTGGGCGGCCCCAGCAACCCGCGCCGGGTGGTGAGCGATGCCACGGCCCAGGCGATCGACAAGGAGGTGCGCTCCCTGGTGGACCGGGCCCACGACCGCGCCCTCTCGATCCTGCGGCACAACCGCTCCCTGCTCGAGAGCATTGCCCAGCAGATCCTCGAGAAGGAGGTGATCGAAGGCGACAACCTGCGCAATCTGCTCGCCGAGAGCGTGATGCCGGAGGAGGCCAGGGCCCTGGCCTGAATGCTGTCGGCCCGCTGACGGCTTTCCGCAACGCCAGCCCCCTTGACTGGGGGGCTGGCCATCTCCGATAAGGGTTCTTTGAGACGGGCCCGATGGTCAGCCAGCCCCAGTCCCAGCCTCACGCTGCCGCTGGTGTCAGCGACCCCGCGGCCCCCTTAGCCGCACTCGGCTCCCTCCGGGGGGCCGATCTGCTGTCCTCGGCCGACCTCGATGCGGCCCAGACCCGGGCCCTGCTGGAGCTCGCCAGCGCCCTGAAGCACGGGGAGCGCCGGATCGATCTGGGCGGAAGGGTGCTGGGGCTGATCTTCACCAAGGCCTCCACCCGCACCCGCACCAGCTTCACGGTGGCGATGGCTCGCCTGGGGGGCCAGACCATCGACCTCAACCCCCAGGTGACCCAGGTGGGCCGCGGCGAGCCCGTGGCCGACACGGCCCGGGTGCTGAGCCGCTACGTGGACGCCCTGGCCGTCCGCACCTTCGGACAGGACGAGCTCAAGGAGTACGCCCACTGGGCCTCGGTGCCGGTGATCAATGCCCTCACCGACCTGGAGCATCCCTGCCAGGCCCTGGCCGACTACCTGACCCTGCAGGAGGCCTTCGGGAGCGGCCCCCGGGATCTGGCCGGTCTCACCCTCAGCTACGTGGGCGATGGCAACAACGTGGCCCACTCGCTGATGCTCTGCGGCGCCCTGCTGGGGGTGAACGTGCGCATCGGCTGTCCCGTGGGCTTCGAGCCCGATGGCGGTGTGCTGGAACGGTCCAGGGCGATCGCGGCGGAGCAGGGCTCCACGGTGGAGGTGCACCATGAGCCGGTGGCGGCCGTGCGCGGCGCCCATGCCCTCTACACCGACGTGTGGGCGTCCATGGGGCAGGAAGAGGAAAAGGATTCCCGCGATGCCGCCTTCGCCGGCTGGTGCCTCGATGAGGAGCTGATCGCGGAGGCCGACAGCCGCGCCATCGTGCTGCACTGCCTGCCGGCCTACCGGGGCAAGGAGATCAGCGCCGGGGCGATGGAGGGCAGCGCCAGCCGCATCTTCGATCAGGCGGAGAACCGGCTGCATGCCCAGCAGGCCCTGCTGGCGGCCCTGCTGGGCATGGGCTGAAGCCCGTCGGCACCGGATCCTGGGTCGCGACACCCTGGACAAACGCCCCAAGGGGCGGTACATGTGTATCAGTGCTCAGCCTCCTGGTGCCCCAGTCCCTGCCCTCGGCCCTCACCTCCGCCCAGCAGGAGCTCTACGACTGGCTGGTCGACTACATCGGCCAGCACCGCCACAGTCCTTCGATCCGCCAGATGATGCAGGCGATGGGTCTGCGCTCGCCGGCGCCGATCCAGAGCCGCCTGCGGCACCTGCAGCAGAAGGGCTGGATCACCTGGCAGGAAGGCCAGGCCCGCACCCTGCAGCTGCTGGGAGCCGCCAGCAGCGGCATCCCCGTGCTCGGCTCGGTGGCGGCCGGTGGCCTGGTGGAAACCTTCGACGATGTGCAGGAACGCCTCGACCTGGCACCGCTGCTGGAAACCCGGGGCCTCTTCGGCCTCACCGTGAACGGTGACTCGATGGTGGACGCCCACATCGCCGACGGAGATGTGGTGCTGCTCGAGCCGGTGACCGACCCGGCGCGGCTCCGTGCCGGCACGATCGTGAGCGCCCTGGTGCCCGGCAGCGGCACCACGCTCAAGCACTTCCACCGCAACGGCGCCACGGTGACGCTGGAGGCCGCCAACCCGGCCTATGAACCGATCGTGCTGCCGGCTGAACAGGTCACGGTGCAGGGCAAGCTGGTGGCGGTGTGGCGGCAGGTGTGAGGGCCCGTGACGTTGTAAGCTCATCCAGCGCCAGGCAAGGCCCAACGGCCAACTGGATGAACGGCCAGCGTTCATTCCGCCGAGCGTTCACAACGGGGCCATAGCTCAGCTGGTAGAGCACCTGCATGGCATGCAGGGGGTCAGGAGTTCGAGTCTCCTTGGCTCCACTTGAAAGTCCTTGCGCTGCAAGGCATTTCATTCCAAGGGTGTCAGCACTGCTGCCGCTTACACCTCCTTGCAGCCTCAATTCTGCGCACCTTTCTGCGCACCTCCCCTTAGCGTTGGGGGATGCCTGCCTCGTCTCCACCCTGGGTCAAGGACCTTCGGCGCCAGCTGAAGCGGAACCATGGCTTCGGGTGGAGTGTGCGTGAAATCCGCGGCGAGGTGCAGCTCACCCGTCGCTGGGAAGACGGCAGCCGCTCCTCAGTGATGCTGGGGATCCTCTGGAACTCAGCCTGCGGGCTGGACGTGCTGAACACCGTGGCGGCCATCCGGGAGCGGGTGGAGGCCGAGAACCTCTCACTCCAGGAGGCTCATGAACTGGTGCGCAGCCATCAGAGCCATCTGGATGGGCCTGCCATGCGCGGCAGCATCAACTGGGAAGCAATTGTGGAGGCCTACCTGGCCAGCAAGGCAGACCTGCGGCCAACCACCTTGCGGGATCTGCGCTGCCGGCTGAATCGGCTACTGAGCAGCCTGCGCAAGCAGCCGATGCCCAGGAGCGGGCCAGAGCTGATGCGCCGCTACGCAGCCGAGCATTTCGATCATTGCCCACCCGGAGGGCAGGGGCGAAAGCGTCAGCTGCTGGATGTGGCGGCCTTCCTGCGGTTCGCCGTGCAGCGCCATGGCGTTCCCTCGCGCTGGAACCCACTGGGGGCGGAAGGCATGGCCGAACTGGTGGGAACCTCAGACCGCCACGCGGGAGATGCGCTCACACCCCCCATCAAGCCCGAGCAGCTCGCCCGACTGCTGGATGAGCTGGCCGAGGCTGGGAACAACGAGCTGCTCCTCGCCGTTGGGTTGGTGAGCCTCTACGGCCTCAGGCCTGCCGAACTCGCCGTCCTTCGCGTGAACGATGGCCGGCTGTACGTGGGGCAGGTGAAACGCAACCAGCGCACCCTCAACCAGCGACATCCCCCTCGGCTTGTGCTTGCGTTACCCCTGACGGGAAGGGAAGCAGAGGCCGAGCAGTTCCTGGAGGATTACTCCACTGGGGCGATCTCCCTGCCCAGAGCAATCCGCAGCGCCATCGCCAGTGGCTCCTACAAGGCCGTCGGGGATGCCTTCCGCCAGCTGCTGGACCGCAACCCCACCTGGCAACGCCTGGCGGCGGAGACCCCAGGGCTCACCCCCTACTCCCTGAGGCATGGGTATGCCTGGCGAGCTCACAAGGGCTATGAACGGCCCTTGAGCGTGCGGGACGCCGCAGCCTTGATGGGGCATTCACCAGCCACCCATCACAGGCACTACGGCCGCTGGACCGATGAGGCAGGGCTCCTGGATGCGGTCCATTCCCTCACCGGGAGGGTTGCCGCAGCCGCGGCAAATGCCGCCTGATCGGCATCCATCGCAGGCAACAAGGCGGAGTCCAACACCAGCATCTGGGCGTGCTTCACCCCATGAAGAACCGTCCTTCGACACGCCCGGCATGGGAAGCGGCGGCCCCGCGTCCGAACTCTTGACTCTCCATCAACTAGAGACTCCAGAGTTGAGGTGAACCCCCCTTGCCCCGATCGCCATGGCCACCCCCTCCCTCCATCACGTGCGCCTCTGCCGCATGGATCTGCCCGACCACGCCTGCCCCTGGGGCTTGAAGGCGCTGCGGCTGCTGGAAGAGCACCACATCCCCTTCGAAGACCATCCCCTCCACAGCACCGAGGAAGTGGACGCCTTCAAGGCGGCCCAAGGCGTCGCCACCACCCCCCAGGTGTTCGCAGGGGCCGAGCGCATCGGCGGCTACACCGACCTGGCCGTGCGGCTGGGGACGCGGCCGGAATCGGCGGAGTTCTCCTACGTGCCGGTGATCGCCGTGTTCGCCACCGCGGCCCTGATAGATCTCGCTCTGGCCGGGGGCATCTCCGGGTTCATGGGCATTGCAATCTGTCTGCTGGCGATGCTCAAGCTGATGGATGTGGCGGCCTTCGCCGCCAGCTTCCGCAAGTACGACCTGCTCACCCAGCGCTGGGGTGCCTGGGGCCGCCTCTATCCCGGCGTGGAACTGCTGGTGGGCCTCGGCATCCTGCTGCAGCCTGAGATTCCGGCGGCAGCGCGGTTGATTGGCGCCACGGCCCTGCTGCTGGGGGCCATGGGCATGGTGTCGGTGGGCAAGGCCGTGTTCATCGACAAGCTGGCACTCAACTGCGCCTGTGTGGGCGGCAACGCCAAGGTGCCGCTCGGCGTGGTGAGCTTCTCCGAAAACCTGATGATGGCGCTGATGGGGTTGGCGATGCTGCTGGTGGGCTGACGCCAGGCGCTTGACCCTCCCCCTGCTGGAGCCTTTACGGTGAGATCAGCCCCCGCGATCCACCCATGGGCCTCACACCACAGGATCAGCAGCCGACACCCCAGCGCGGAAGCTGGCTCAGGGCCCGCTCCGCCATCGCTCTCGTGGCTGTGCTGGCCTCACTCGGAACGGCGGGAACCCTTTGGCACAGTCACCGTGCCCCGGGTGCAGCCGGGGCCAAGGCAGAAACCACAGCCCCTCCGCAGCCCAGCGTGCTGCCCGCGCTCAACGCCTACCGCTCAGCCAGCTGCGGCTGCTGCAAAGCCTGGCTCGATCACGTCAAGGCCGCAGGCTTCCCGGTGGTGGACCATGTCGTCGCCGACATCGAGACGGTCAAGGTGCGCCATGGCGTGCCCGGCGAGCTGGCCTCCTGCCACACCGCAACGGTGGCTGGTTACGTGATCGAGGGCCATGTGCCGGCCGTTGCCATCCAGAGGCTGCTGAGGGAAGGACCGGCCGTGGCCGGCATCGCCGTGCCTGGGATGCCGTTGGGTTCACCCGGCATGGAATCCGGCCGGCTCCGGGAGGCCTACACCGTCGTGGCCTTCACGGCCTCCGGTGAGAGAAGCCCCTTCCAGCACTTCGGAGCCTGAAGCGATGACTGCACCTCGGCTGGGCCGGCGAGCTTTTCTCGCCCTGGCAGCCGGGGCTGGCGCCGCCGCGGCCGGCGCAGCCCTGCTCGGCCGCCGCCTCGGTCCGGCTGGGCCGAATCCTCTCTATGCCTCCACCTCGGCCCGCCTGCGCTCCGGTGCCGGCTTGCTGGAGCTCGATCTCACCGCCGCCGAAACCGCCATCGCGATCCCTGGCGGGCCGGCCAAGGCCCTCACTTACAACGGCCTGCTGCCCGGCCCGTTGCTGGAGCTGGAGCCGGGGGATGCCGTGCGCCTGCGCCTGCACAACCGCCTCGATCAGCCCACCAACCTGCACTACCACGGCCTGCACATCCCGCCCGGCGGCGCGGCCGACAACGTCTTTCTGAGCGTCCCGCCAGGATCCAGCCAGACCTACGACTTCCGCCTGCCGGCCAACCATCCGGCCGGCACCTTCTACTACCACCCCCACCGCCACGGCACGGTGGCCGATCAGGTGTTCGGCGGGCTGGGCGGCGTACTGATCGTGCGCGGCGCCCTCGACCGGATCCCCGAGGTGGCCGCGGCCCGGGAGCAGGTGCTGTTCCTCAAAGACCTGCCTGCCGGCGGCGGCAATCCGCTGGGCATCGGGATGGGGATTGGGATGGGAGGGATGATGCTGGGCCGGGAAGGGGCGGTGCTCACCGTCAACGGCCAGTTGAACCCGGAGCTGCTGGTATCGGCCGGCGGCCTGTTGCGGCTGCGGATCATCAACGGCTCCAACGCCCGCTTCTGGCGGCTTGCCCTGGAAGAACATCCCTTCCATTTGATCGCCACCGACGGCGGCGCCCTCGAGGCGCCGGTGGAGCTCCAGGAGCTGCTGCTGGCCCCCGGCGAACGCGCCGAGGTGCTGGTGCAGGCCAACCGCGCCGATGGCCGCTACCGGTTGCTGAACCTGCCCTACGCCCGCGCGACGGGTGGAATGATGGGTGGCATGGGCCCCGGCCGCGGCATGGGCATGGGTCCGCGCGGTGGCATGGGCATGGGCCGTGGTCCCGGAGCCAGGTTTGGTCCGGGATCCGGGTTTGGTCCGGGATCAGGCCTGGAGCCGCAGGGTCAGGTTTCGATCGCCACCCTCGCCTACGCCGGATCGGTCACCCCCATGCCCCTGCCGCAGCGACTCCTGCCGGTGGTACCCCTGCCGGAGCCGGTACTCACCCGCCGCTTCACGCTGAACCACGGCATGGCCCCCGGCATGGGGATGGCGTTCCTGATCAACGGCCGCCCCTACGACCACCACCGCACCGACACCCGCGTGCGACTGGGGGACACCGAGGACTGGGAGGTGACCAACACCGGCGTGATGGATCACCCCTTCCATGTGCACGTCAATCCCTTCCAGGTGATCAGCCGGGATGGCCGCCCCGAGCCCTTCCGCGCCTGGAGGGATGTGGTGGTGGTCAGGCCCGGGGAGACGGTGCGGATCCGCACCCGCTTCACCGACTTCCCCGGCCGCACCGTGTACCACTGCCACATCTTCGACCACGAGGAGCTGGGGATGATGGGCAACCTGCAGATCGAGGCCTGACCCGGTTCAGTTGTTCACCACCTCCAGTTCGCCGCGCACCATCGCCATGCCGCAGTGGAACGGGTAGCGGCCCGGGGCCAGGGGCGGCAGATCAAGGCTCACCTCAGCGTCGAGCGGCAGATCGAGGCTGCGCTGGAGGTCGGGCACCACCACCTTGGCCACGCAGGCACTGGGATCCAGGCGGTGGAACACCAGACGCACCGGTTGCCCCGCCCGCAGCCGCACCCGCGCGGGCGAGTAGCCCCCCTGCACCGTGATCCGAACCGTCTGCATGCCGCTCTCCGCCGCCGCAGAGGCCGCTTCACCGTGGCGGCCGAGGAACCACCACAGTTCCAGGGCGATCAGCCCCACGCCCCCAAGTGCTACCAGGACCTTCACGACGAGGGGCTGGGCGATCGTGCGCCAGGCCGGATCGGCCATCTCCATCGGGGTCATCGGGCCGCAGGCAGGGGACGGGGCTGGAAGCGGCGCAGCCGCAGGGCATTGCTCACCACCGACAAGGAACTGAACGCCATCGCCGCCCCGGCCAGCATGGGGTTGAGCAGCCAGCCGGTGAACGGGAACAGCAGCCCCGCAGCGATGGGAATGCCCGCCACGTTGTAGGCGAAGGCAAAGACGAGGTTCTGGCGGATGTTGGCCAGGGTGGCGCGGCTCAGCTCGATCGCCGCCACCACCCCCGCCAGCCGGGCGGCCAGCAGGGTCACGTCACTGGCGGCGATCGCCACGTCGGTGCCGGTGCCGATCGCGAAGCCCACGTCGGCCTGGGCCAGGGCGGGGGCGTCGTTGATGCCGTCCCCAACCATCCCCACCAGGCCATCCCTGCGCTCCTGCAGCTCGCGGATCAAGGCGGCCTTGTCGGCGGGCTTCACTTCGGCGATCACTCGCTCGATGCCCACCTGGGCGGCGATGGCCTCGGCGGTGCGGCGGGCATCGCCGGTGAGCATCACCACCGCCAGCCCCAGACGCCTGAGGGCGGCCACGGCGGCGGCGGCCTCCTGCCGCGGCGGATCAGCGATCCCCAGCAGCGCCTCAGGCCGCCCGTTCACCTCCACCACCACGGTGCTGCAGGCCCGTGCCTCCAGCTCAGCGGCGAGGCGCGCCAGATCGCTGCTGGTGCCGTCCTCCGCGCGGGCAGTGTCAGGGGCGGGCTCCTCAGCGAGCCAGCGCGGCGTGCCGATTCGCACCTGGCGCCCCTGCACCCGGGCTCGCACCCCCCGGCCGGCGACGGCCTCAAAGTCTTCGACCGGCAGCATCGCCAGATCCGGGTGCTGCTGGCGCACGTAAGTCACCACTGCTTCGGCGAGGGGGTGCTCGGAACGCTCCTCCACGGCAGCAACAATCGCGAAGAGGCTGGCTGCATCCAAAAGCCCCCCGCCAAGTCGCTGCACATCGGTGACCTCCGGGCGGCCTCGGGTGAGCGTTCCGGTCTTGTCGAGCACGAGCGTGCGCAGACCCGCCGCTGTTTCAAGCGCTTCGGCACTGCGGAAGATCAGGCCGTTGTCCGCTCCCTTGCCGGAGGCCACCATGATCGAGGTGGGCGTGGCCAGGCCGAGGGCGCAGGGGCAGGCAATCACCAGCACGCTCACCAGGAACAGCGTGGAGAGCAGGGCATTGCCGCTCACCAGGAACCACGCCACGAAGGAGCCGATGGCGATCGCGATCACCGCCGGCACGAACCAGGCCGTCACCTGATCGGCAAGGCGCTGCACACGGGTGCGGGAGCTCTGGGCCTGCCGCACCAGCTCCACGATCTGGGCCAGCAGCGTGTCGCCGCCCACCCGCGTGACCCGGAACGCGAAGCTGCCGCTGCGGTTCAGGGAGCCTCCCACCACGGCATCGCCGGGCTGCTTGCGCACCGGTGTTGCTTCACCGGTGAGTAGGGCCTCCTCCACCCAGGACCCACCCTCGACCACATCGCCATCGAGCGGCACCGTCTCGCCTGGACGCACCAGCACCAGCTCGCCCCGTCCGATCTGGGAGACCGGCAGCTCCACCACCACCTCGCCCCGCTGCACCCGGGCGGTGGGGGGTTGCAGCTGCAGCAGCCGGCGGATCGCCTCGGAGGTCTGGCCGCGGGCGCGGGCCTCCAGAAACTGGCCCAGCAGCACCAGGGTGAGGATCACCGCGGCTGTCTCGAAGTAGAGGTCGGCCGGCAGACCCTGCGCCCGCAGCCACCCTGGTGCCACCGTGGCCGGCAGGGAGGCGAGCCAGGCGATGCCCACACCGGTGGCGACCAGCGTGTTCATGTCGGCTCGGTGGCGCAGGAAAGCCTGCCAGGCGCCATGGAAGATCGGCCCGCCGCTGCCGGCCAGCACCAGGGTGGCCAGGATCAACTGGCTCCAGGCGCCGGTGAACCAGCCCGGCAGCCAGCTCAGGTGCAGTCCCAGCATGTGCGGCAGGCTCGCCAGCACCAGCAGGGCGGTCAGCAGCACGGCGCGGCGCAGCTGGCGGCGCAGGCCACTGAGCTCGCGCGCCAGCTCTCGGTCGATCGCCGACGCGTCAGCAGAGGCTGCGCCTGACGGTGACGTGTCATGGCCGCCATCCGTCGCTGCGTCGCCCGTGCCGGTGGAGCAGCAGGTGGGCTGTGCAGCGGAATCAGGGAAGGCCATCCGGAGAGGCAGCTTATGAACTGCAAGCTAGGTGCGCTTTCTCACCAGGTTGGTCAGCAGAGCGCAGGCCTCCGCCCTTGGAAGCGTTGCCCCTTTCTGCAGCCATGGCTACAGGAAGGGGAAGGACTGACGCTGTGGAGAGACGACATGAATCGATTGCCGCTGACCTGTCTGGCCGGCCTGCTCTGCGGCGGCTTGCTGCAACCCCTGCCCGCCGCGGCGGAAACAGGCAACGATCCCTACGGCGAAAAGCTGGGAACCGTGCAGTGGCCCACGTCCTGTACCTCCGCGGTGCAGCCTCAGCTTGAGCGGGGCTTGGCGTTGCTGCACCACATGACCTATCGCGGCGCTCGTGCAACGTTCGAGGCCGTCGCTATGCAGGAGCCGGACTGCGCCATGGCCTACTGGGGGCAGTCGATGACGCACATCCATCCACTCTGGTCGGATCCGCCCAGCGAGGAGAGCTTCCAGCAGGGCCTCAGCCTGGCGGAGAAAGCTGCGATGCAAACCGACCTGACGGAGCGCGAGGAAGCCATGGTGGCGGCCCTTCAGCGCTACTGGGCGGTGGGGAGAGGCAAGGATGAGAGTACGAATCTGGAGGCGTTCGCCGACGGCTGGGAACAGGCCTTAAAACAGTTTCCGGGCGATCCAGAGATCCGCAGTTTCACGGCCCTGGCGGTGCTGGCCACAGCAGATCCCGGCGATAAGAGCTATCGGGTGCAGAAGCAAGCTGCAGCTATCGCGGCGCCGGTGCTGACGCAGGTGCCTGACCACCCAGGTGCACATCACTACATCATCCACGCCCATGACCTGCCCACCTTGGCGGGGGATGCCCTGGAGACGGCCCGCAGCTACGGAGACATTGCGCCCAACGTGCCGCATGCGCTCCACATGCCCTCCCACATCTTCACCAGGCTGGGGTTGTGGGAGGAATCGGTGGAAATGAACATGCGCTCAGCCGAGGCAGCGCTGCAGCACCCGGCGGGAGATGCCGTGTCGCTGCACTATCTGCACGCTCTCGACTACCTGGCCTACGCCTACCTGCAGCAGGGCAATCCTGAGGCCGCCGCGGAAGTGGCTGCAGTGATGGAAGGCCTCGAGGAACCTCTGCAAACCCATCTGGCCTCTGGCTACACCCTGGCCGCAGTGCCCGCACGAATTGCACTGGAGCAACAACGCTGGCAGGAGGCGGCCGATGTGGCGGTCGGGAGTCCGGAGCGTTTCCCATGGCAGAAGTTTCCTGCCATGGAGGCGATCAGCCACTTCAGCCGCTCCCTCGGCGCCTCCCGCAGCGGCCAGTACGACCGCGCCGCAGCGGAACTGCAACGGCTGGTGCAACTCGAGGCGGCAGCCAAGGAGGCCTCACCCTATTGGGGGAAGCAGGTGGCGGTCATGCAGCAATCCGCCCGGGCCTGGTTGCTGTTCAGCCAGGGAGATGAGGAAGGGGCATTAGCGGCGATGAAGGCGGCGGCAGCACTGGAGGCTTCCACCGAGAAACATGCGGTGACACCTGGAGAAGTGCTGCCGGCGCAGGAACTGCTGGGGGACATGCTCATGGAGCTGGACAGGCCCGCAGAGGCTTACCAGGCCTACGCGGCCGTTCTGGACAGAAGCCCAAGACGTCTGAACAGCCTTTACGGAGCCGGACGCTCAGCAGAAGCGCAGGGGAACAAGGCGCTGGCGCGCATCCATTACACAGATCTTGTGACCATGGTGGACAGCAACTCCAGCTCACCGCGTATCGAGCATGCCAGGTCATTTCTCCAATAAGAGTAGAGGCCTGCGGGCTTAGAAAGCCGCGAAAAGACTACAGTTCCCATCTTGATTAATTCCCACACAACCTCTTGGAAAACTGATTCTGGAACTTCCTTCCATGGATCAAAGGTGCAAGGGCGCCACATTACCTGCTCTACATGAAAAGCCCATCAGTCGTAGCTGAAAAGATGTGACTGAAGAATAAATCGATAGGCAGTTCCTGAATAAGCACCTAGTCGTCGGCACCCCGACCCTGGCGACCTCACACCCGCTTGTCAGCCAGAACAACCTGGTGGCACTACACAGCAGGGAACGGCTGCCCACTGCCTCCACGACCATCAACAGTGGTCAGGGATGCAGGGTCCCAATGATCCGGCTCAGGCCTTGGCGAGCTCAGGCCTGCGGCCACCACAGGCCTCCCAGTGCCTCAGCATGCCGCTGAGTTCAGCCTCCAGCTCCTGGAGATCAGCGATCCGCTGCTGGATCTCGCTGGCCTTGTGCCGCAGTGTGGCCTGCAGGTTGTCACAGGTGCAGATGCCGGACCGCCGCGCCTCCAGCACGGAACCGACCGTTTCGAGGGGAATGTCCATGGCCCTCAATGTGCGGATCAAGGACAGGTCCCGGTAGACGGACTCGTCAAACAGCCGGTAACGGCCTTCGGTGCGGGAGACCGGGCGCAGCAGTCCCTGGTCGCTGTAAAAGCGGATCGTCTTGACCGACACGCCGGAACGCTTCGCGACCACACCGATCTGCTGACCGGCCGCCGCCTCAGGCACCACCGCCACCCTTGACTCTCCACTGAGGGGAGACCCGATCCTAGAGGTGTTGCGTCCTGTCTCCCATGCATCGGCTGTCCGCCATCGCTGCCGCGCTGACGCTGCTGGCCCCTGGTCAGGCCTTGGCCCAGACCCACTCCCCCATGCCCGGCATGGACCACGGGGATCATGGTGGGCATGGCGCCCCGGCCCCTGCTGCTGATGGCCCCGCAGCCCACGGCAGCCATCGTCATGACGTCGGCCCCGCCGGCGCCACCTATGACCTGCGCTTCCTGGACGGGATGGTGCAGCACCACATCGGCGCCCTGCGCATGAGCGAGTTCGTCTTCGACGTCGGCGCTCCCGGCGTGGGCGCCCTGGCCAAAGACATCTGGCGCGACCAGGCCCAGGAGATCAGGGCCATGGGCCAGTGGCGCAAGGCCTGGTATCCCGAGGCCCCGGTGTATCCCGTGGTGCTGCCCCCGGGGGGCAACCCCGACGCCATGGAGGCTCTGGTGCGCATGAGCACCGCCGAGAAGCTGGCCATGCAGATGATGACCACCATCCCCACGCGGGACACGCGGGTGGTGTGGTTTCTCGAAAGCATGATCCAGCACCACGGCGGCGCCCTGGAGATGGCCCACGACGCCCTGGACAAATCCACAAACCCCACCATCAGGAGGCTCGCGCGCCAGATCATCGTGGCCCAGCGTCAGGAGATCATCCAGTTGCGGCGCATGCTGCAGAGCGATGGATTCAACAAGCCGGAGTACTACCGGTTTGACCCGCTGTTCCGGTTCTGAGGCAGCATGAATCCCTCCCCGATCCGCCTCTTGGCCGCGGCCACCTGCCTCCTGGCAACCCTCGCGCCGGCTGCCACCACCGCCCACAGCAAGGGGCTTTACAAGACCAAGGCCGAGGCGCAGCAGCGAGCCCGCGAGCTCGGCTGCAGCGGCACCCACCAGAACAACGGCTCCTGGATGCCCTGCAGCAATGAGGCCCACCTGCATCAGGAGTTGCGCAAGCAATGAATCCTCGGCAGCTCCCCCTCCACCGCCACGGCCGCCGGCTGCACCGCTGGGTGGTGCCGATCGCCGCAGCGCCCCTGCTGGTCACCGCCCTCACCGGCTCGCTCTACAGCCTGCTGCTGGAGTGGAATGTGGATGCCTTCTGGCTGCTCAAGATCCACACGGGGCGGTTCGGGCCCGTCAACCTCCAGCCCGTCTACCCGGTGCTGCTGGGCGCACTCACACTGACCGCCATCGGCTCCGGGGTGATGCTGCTGTGGCCACGCTCACCTCGCCAGGGCTGAGCATCGCCACGCGTCGCCCTCCTCACGCCGTGGGGATCTCCCGAGGATCGAAGCTCTGACAGAGCATCAGCGCCAGAATGGATTGAGCAATGGAACGCCACTGGAGGCGAAATCCGCTGTTTTGCGGGTGACCACCGTGAGTCCATGCAGCAGGGCGATCGCCGCGATCTGCTTATCCAGTGCATGCTCAGGATGGGGAGCCTGAAGCCGGCCCCAGAGCTGAGCCGCCTCCCCATCCAACGGCAGCACCCGGTGCCCATAGTCCTGGAGGAGCTGCACCAGCCAGGCCTCCAAGGCACCAGCCTGGTCTTGATCACCGCGGTAGCGGATCAGATCAACACCCCGCCGCAGCTCACCAATGGTGATCGTCGAAAGGAACAGGGGGAGATCCTGCTGGCTGGCTTCCGAGAAGAAGGCCTGCACACCCGGGTTGGCCCGCCGGCCTTTGCGGGCTTCGCTGATCACATTCGTGTCAATCAAATACATCGGCGCTGCCGCCCTCCAGATGCCGGGCGAAATCGGCATCGCAACCCACATCGGGCATGGCGGCCAGCAGATCCGCCAGCTTGCGCCGTGGCGGGCTCAGTAAAGCGTCCGCCAGAATGGCGCGGTGCTCGGCCTCGGCACTGCGGCCATGGGCGCCGGCGCGCTTCTTGAGAGCCAGCACCACGGCTTCATCAACGCCGCGCACCAGAAGATCGGCCATACCCCCTTCCAGGCTGCTAGCAACGCTAGCGCTGGCATCAAGGCCCATCCGGCGTGTCACCCAGGTTTTTCCAGGGATTCAGCAGCTTGCGACCAAGGGCATGGTCTGACGGGGGCTGTCCCCCGGAGCGATGGCCCCAGGGGACAGCAGCAAGGGCCTCAGGAACGCCGGGCGCGCGCCAGCCGACCGCAATGGATCAACGCCTCGCGGATTTCACGCACATTGAAGGTGTAGGGGCAGCCTTGATGGGCCATTCACCAGCCACCCATCACAGGCACTACGGCCGCTGGACCGATGAGGCAGGGCTCCTGGATGCGGTCCATTCCCTCACCGGGAGGGTTCCCGCAGTCGCGGCAGATGCCGCCTGACCGGCGTCCATCGCAGGCACCAAGGCGGAGTCCAACACCAGCATCTGGGCGTGCTTCACCCCATGAAGAACCATCCTGGGGGCTTCCAGGGGATGGCAGCTCAGGCATCTGGAAAAAACGTCCATACCCTCGTCCCATAGCTTGCTCAAGCAGCCCATGCGCGCCCAACGCTCCTCCTCGTCACAGCTGTCCGATCAGTGGTTGCCGACTGGACAGGCAGCCCGGGCAGTGGGCTGCAGCACCCACACGTTGAAGCGGTATGCCTACCGCGATGAATTCCTGGTCGAAGGCACGCACTGGCGTCGGGGGCCGTATGTCAACAGCCCGCTGGTCTGGAACATCCCGAAGTGCCTGGAGGCCATTAGCCGGCAAGGGCGCTGCCGTTGATGGTCTGACCTACGGGCAGGACGAGGCCCATCTATCCCCAGATCGATGGGAACTGACAATGCTTGGGAATCGATCGACAATCAGACACCGACTCTGGCACGTAGATCTCATGAATAACACAACATTTCAATTGAGAGCTATGCGCAGAGTTCAAACGCGCCATGACTCATCCATGACCCCAGCCAGCCCAAGCTGGTTTTCGGAGTCACAACATACCGACTAGCTGTGATACGGCAATCTCAGACTCCTTTCATTCTTTGCGATTGTTTCAACCATGGCCAACGCCGGCGGAAAAAAGATCCGATAGTCCTCATTCGTAGGCCGTTTCCACGGTTGTAGTTTGCCACGCTTGACCAACCCCTCAATCTGTTGCAGGTCGTTGAGCGTCCTATTCGCCAGCACTCGAATTTCACTGCGACGTCCAGTAAACTCACTCATGCGCTGATTCAGCGTTGTGGCCGAAGTAGATTGAGTTTGCTGGCGTGAAGCGCAAAGGCAAAGAACACCGGCGGCCGGCAGGGCAACTGCCATTCCGCCAATTGACAAGGCCAACGGCAAGCCAGCCACCAGAAGCGAGGCGCCGGCTATTGCCATGAGACCGTTGGCCTGCTGCTCGATGTGCTTGGCATGACCAATCGCATTGCTGAGCTCACGAATGTGAGTCACCTCGCCTGTCAATGCATCAAATTGTTGACGCAAAGATCGGGCCGACTGATCAGCCCTGAAAACACGCTCCGCAAGACGCCGAGATGTTTGCTCGTCAAACTCGAGAAGGTCCCAGACCTTCCAGTCAGGATACTTAGGATTCAAGTATGGATAAACCTCGCACAAGATCGTATCACCGACGCCGTACCGGTCAAGGCTCGCGGCAATCGCACTGTCATCCCAGTACGCCACCTCACGAGCGATTCTGTGATCAGTGAGAATTGTCAGCACCGTGTACCAGCCATGATCGCGCTTACACGTGATCTTCCCCGCCATCAGAACTGCATTATCCATTGCCCTCTGCAGATCTGCGTCCATGCCTGAGGACGCAACAAGTTCATGTGACATGGCTCGCTGAATACCGGAAATTCTCTGAATCTCCAGGACAGAATTGGGCTGCCTGGCTGCTTCTACAGACGACATAGCAAGCCTTTAGAGAGCACATGCCAAAATTTCCACTTCTTTTAATCAAGAAGATAGGTTGCGGAAAGTCCACCTGGGAAAGCCCTCAATCCCCGCCCTGCAACAGCTAGGCATAGATCGATGTCCTGCAAGCAAGACTGTCATGAAGGACCAGGCATGCGGTGGCCTGGGGGGCAGCACCACTGCCGCACAGATTGACAGCAGCTCCACACTTACCTCGTCGCAATCATGACCCAGCCCAATACACAAGAATCCCTTCCGGAAGGAGTGCAACGCCTCTTCACTGTTGCCACGCAGATGCTCGGCGACCCCGCAGAGAGGCTCCGGCAGCAGTTCCTAAATGGCCATCCAAAGCTGATGGTGATTTACGAGAGAGGAGCATATACCAGCGAAGAGACTGTATCAGACGAAACACAGAGCTCTTTTGCAGGACTGAGCCTCTTCCAACAAGATGATCCTGGCTTTTTCCTGCCGCCGGATACACTGCGTTTTCAGCATGAAATGAATTGGTGGCAGGAGGTTCCATTCTGGCTGCTCACCATGGATGACAACTTTGTCCTGGCCCACGGCTTGTACTACCCATTGTTCAACGCATTTAGCCTGGCGCACTACCAGCCCTTCGGTGACCAGAGAAGTGTGGAAGTCTATGTCAGTGACAGCCGGGGAAGTGATGGCAAGATTCTGGACAGGACTCCCATTCTGCGCATCCTTGGTGAGCGCCAACGCCTGAAACGGATGGGTCTGCACAGCGCCTCGGCGCAGAGCTCGCGACCCACCTACGGTTGATCACCAACAGGTGGCAGCCCCTCCTTGCCAGAACCTGGACTTGCTCGTAGGGGTGACTGCAGTTGGCGACAGCTGACCAGACAGGTGATCATGTGCTGACTAAGCAGCTGCCCTGAACGTGGCTCTGGGATTGAGTCGCCGCATCCAGCCCGTGCTGTCTCTCTCGCCAGTTGGTGGATCGCACCAGGCCGTCAACAGTCTTAAACGGTACCAATCCCCTCCCACCTACCAGCTCAAGGCAGAGGCCCGGGGGAGTGTTCTGATTCCATGAGCACCAACTTCCTCCACCTCCGCCCCTACGACGAACAGCTGTTCCGACTGGGCGTGCTGGCCGAGCGCTACTTCCCGGAGGATCCCAACACCTGTCTGATCAAGCTCAGGCAGCTGGGGGAGCGGCTGGCCCAGGAAGTGGCCTCCCGCTTTGGCGTCTACGGCGGCCTCGAGGAAACCCAGCAGGCCCTGATCCGGCGCCTGCAGCTCGACGGCCAGATCGAGCGGGACGTAGCGGATCTGTTCCACAACCTGCGCCGCAGCGGCAACCGCGCCGCCCACGACCTGGCCGGGGACCATGCCATGGCCCTCTCCAACCTCAAGATCGCCTGGCAGCTGGGGCTGTGGTTCCACCGCACTTTCGGGGATCCGGCGTTCCGCAGCGGCCCATTCCGCCCGCCCCAGGCTCCGCTGGATGAAAGCGAGGCCCTGCGGCAGGAGCTAGCGGCTTTGCAGGCCGCCGTGACGGCGTTTCAGGCCGACGACGCCGCCCAGGCCCAGCAGCTCAAGGCCATGGAGGAGCAGCTGCAGGCGGCGCTGGCGGAACAGCAGCAGTGGGAGCAGCTGGCCGAGCAGGTGGAGGCCGACAAGGCGGCCCTGGCGGAGCGGCTGCAGGAGCTGCAGAACGCCGCCAGCCAGCAGACCCCGGCAGTGATGACCGGGCTGCGGCAGGCGGCCCAGCAGGCGGCCCAGGCCATCCATCTCGATGAGGCCGCCACCCGCCAGCTCATCGATGAACAGTTGCGCGCGGTGGGATGGGAAGCCGACACCCAGCAGCTGCGCTACAGCCAAGGCACCCGGCCCCAGAAGAACCGAAACCTCGCCATTGCCGAATGGCCCACCAGCAGCGGCCCCGCTGACTACGTGCTGTTCGCGGGGCTCACGCCCCTGGCAGCGGTGGAGGCCAAAGCCATCCACAAGAACGTGGCCGGGGTGCTGGCTCAGGCCGAGCGCTACTGCCGTGACCTCCAGCCGAGCGGGGATGCCGAGCTCAGCAGCGGCGGCTGGGGGCCGACGGGTGAGTTTCGTTTGCCCTTCGCCTTCTCCACCAACGGCCGGCCCTTCCTGCCGCAGCTGCGCACCGGCAGCGGCATCTGGTTCCGCGATCTGCGCCGGGCCCAGAACCTCGCCGGCCCCCTGGATGGCTGGTACTCCCCGGATGGACTCAGCCAGCTGGCGCGCCAGAACGCCGCCGAGGCCGATGCGCAGCTGCAACGGGAGCCCTTCACCTACGGCTTCGGGCTGCGGCCGTACCAGCGGCGGGCCATCCAGGCCGTGGAAGGGGCCATCGCCGCCGGACAGCGGGAGCTGCTGGTGGCCATGGCCACCGGCACCGGCAAGACCAAGACCTGCGTGGCCCTGATCTACCGCCTGCTTAAAACCGGCCGCTTCCGGCGGGTGCTGTTCCTGGTGGATCGCTCCGAACTGGGCAACCAGGCCGCCGATGCCTTCAAAGACACGCGGATGGAGAGCCTGCAGACCTTCGCCGACATCTTCGGGATCAAGGAACTGGGCGAGCGCGAGGCCGAATCCGACACCCGCGTGCACATCGCCACCGTGCAGGCGATGGTGCAGCGGGTGCTGCTGGGCGACGACGACACCAGGCCCACAGTGGACACCTACGACCTGATCGTGGTGGATGAATGCCACCGGGGCTATCTGCTCGATCGGGAGCTGAGCGATCGGGAGCTGCGCTTCCGCGACTTCAACGACTACGTGTCCAAGTACCGCCGCGTGCTGGAGCGCTTCGATGCGGTGAAGATCGGCCTCACCGCCACCCCGGCCCTGCATACCGTGGAGATCTTCGGGGAGCCGGTGTTCGTCTACAGCTACCGCGAGGCGGTCGTGGACGGCTATCTGGTGGACCACGAACCCGCCCAGCGCATCCACACCGAACTCTCCCGCGACGGCATCCACTGGCAGGCGGGGGAGCAGGTGCCGGTGCTGGATCCGCAGACGGGCCAGATGGCCCTGTTCCACACCCCCGATGCCCTCGATTTCGAGGTGGAGGCCTTCAACCGCCGGGTGCTCACCGAACCCTTCAACCGGGAGGTGTGCCGCGCCCTGGCGGATCAGCTCGATGTGCTCTCCCCCCACAAGACCCTGATCTTCTGCGCCAGCGATGCCCACGCCGACCTGGTGGTGGATCTCCTCAAGCAGGCACTGCAGGAGCGCTATGGCGACATCGACGACGACGTGGTAGCCAAGATCACGGGTGCCAGCGACCGCCCTCAGCAGCTGATCCGCCGCTACAAGAACGAAGCGCGCCCCAACGTGGCCGTCACGGTGGATCTGCTCAGCACCGGCGTGGATGTGCCGGCGATCAGCACGATCGTGTTCCTGCGGCGGATGAACAGCCGCATCCTCTACGACCAGATGGTCGGCCGGGCCACCCGGCTCTGCCCGGAGATCGGCAAGACCCTCTTCCGCATCTTCGATGCGGTGGGCATCTACGAGGCGCTGCAGGACTACACCGCGATGAAGCCGGTGGTGCAGAACCCCCAGATCCCCCTCAGCCAGCTGGTGCGCGAGCTGATCGAAACGCCCGGAGAAGGAGAGCGGGAGCTGGTGCGCGATCAGCTGATCGCCAGGCTGCGCCGCAAGCTGAGCGGGGCCACCGAGCAGGCCGAGGCCCACTTCCGCGAGCTCACGGGCGAGGAACCCGAGGCCTTCCTGGAGCGGCTGCGCACGCTGCCGATCACCGAAGCCTCGGGGTGGATCGGGCGGCTGCCGGGGCTGGGGGAGCTGCTGGATCAGAGCTGGAGCGGGCCGCCCCAGCCGGTGTTCGTGGCCGACCAGGAGGATCAGCTGCTGGGCGTGGAGCCGGCCTACGGCGAGGGCCAGCGGCCGCAGGACTACCTGGAGGGCTTCACCGCCTTCATCCGCGATGCCGGCAACGACCTGCCGGCCCTCACCACGGTGCTGCAGCGCCCCTGGGAACTCAGCCGCCAGGATCTGCGCGCCCTGAAGCTGGCCCTCGATGCCCGGGGCTACAGCGAAACCAGCCTGGCCGCGGCATGGCGGCACACCACCAACCAGGAGATGGCCGCCTCGATCATGGGCTACATCCGCCAGGCCGCCCTGGGCGATCCGCTGGTGCCCTACGCAGAGCGGGTGGAGCGCGCCCTGCAGCGGATCCTGGCCTCACGGAACTGGACCGCACCCCAGCGGCAGTGGCTGCAACGGATCGCCAACCAGACCAAGGCGATCACGATCGTGGACCGGGAGGCGATCGATGACGACGCCCTGCTGTTCCGCCGCGAGGGCGGCGGCTGGCCGCGGCTGAACAAGCTGTTCGGCGGCGAGCTGGAGCAGGTGCTGCAGCGCTTCAACGAAGCGGTGTGGGAGGCGGCCTGAGGATGGCCAAGCGCACTACGCTCACGAGCGATCAGCTGGATCTGATGCGCGCCAAGTGTTTTCGCAAGGGCCGCAGCCAGCCGGTGCGCCTGCCGGCCCAGGTCCGCAGCCACACCCTCAGCGAAGGCTGTGCACTGGGGACGCCTGATCGGGCCTTCTCCCAGGTGGAGGCCCTCAACGTGGAGAGCTGCTGATGGCGGGCCACACCACCGGCGACATCGTCGCCAAGCTCTGGAACCTCTGCAACGTCCTCAAGGACGACGGTGTCACGTACCACCAGTACGTGAGTGAGCTCACCTACCTGCTGTTCCTGAAGATGGCCAAGGAGACCGGCACGGAGGCCGGGATCCCGGAGGAGTGGCGCTGGGACGAGCTGGAGACGCGGCAGGGCCTCAAGCAGCTGGAGCACTACAAGCTGCTGCTGCTGGAGCTGGGCAGTTCGAGCAGCGGCAGCTCGGCGCTGGTGCAGGAGATCTTCGCCAACGCCAGCTCCTTCATCCGCAAGCCGGTGACCCTCAACAAGCTGGTGGAGGAGATCGACAAGCTCGATTGGTACAGCGCCCGCCAGGAAGGGCTGGGGGATCTGTACGAGGGCCTGCTGCAGAAGAACGCCGAGGAGAAGAAGTCCGGCGCCGGCCAGTACTTCACGCCGAGGCCTTTGATCGATGCGATGGTGGCCGTGATGCAGCCCCAGCTGGGGGATGTGATCCAGGATCCCGCGGCCGGCACGGGTGGCTTTCTGATCGCCGCCCAGCGCTGGATCCGCGAGCATCAGGACATCAGCGAGCTGGATGAGGCGCAGCAGCAGCGCTTCTACCAGCGCACGTTCTACGGCATGGAGCACGTGCAGGACACGCACCGCCTGGCGCTGATGAACCTGATGCTGCACGGCCTCGATTCGGTGAGCGGCGAAGGCGGCATCCGCTATGGCGACACGATGAGCAGCGACGGCGAGGGCCTACCGAAGGCGAGCCTGATCCTCACCAATCCACCCTTCGGCACCAAGAAGGGTGGCGGCCTGCCCGGCCGCAACGACTTCACCTTCCCCACCAGTAACAAGCAGTTCTGCTTTCTGCAGCACATCTACCGGGCCCTGGTGCCCGGCGGCCGGGCGGCGGTGGTGCTGCCCGACAACGTGCTGTTCGAGGGCAACGTGGGCAAGCAGATCCGGGCGGATCTGATGGACAAGTGCAACCTGCACACGATCCTGCGCCTGCCCACCGGCATCTTCTACGCCCAGGGCGTGAAGACCAACGTGCTCTTCTTCTCCCGCGGCACGAGCGCGAAGGGCAACACCAAGGCGGTGTGGGTGTATGACCTGCGGGCCAACATGCCGGCCTTTGGCAAGCGCACCCCCCTCACCCGCGAGCATTTCGCGGTGTTCGAGGAGGCTTACGGCTCTGATCCGCTCGGGTTGGCCCCTCGCACAGCAACCGGGCCCGAGGGCCGCTGGCAGTGCTTCTGCCGCGAGGAGATTGCCGAGAGGGGCGACAGCCTCGATCTGGCCTGGCTGAAGGACGACTCCGCTGAAGATGGCGCCGATCTGCCGGAGCCTGCAGTGCTGGCCCAGGAGGCGATGGTGGAGCTGGAAGGGGCGCTGGAGGATCTGCGGGCGATCCTGGCGGAGCTGGGGGAAGAAGTAGAGGAGTTGGTTTGATGGAGGAACGGGAGTTGCCGGTTGGGTGGGCAGTCGGCGCAATCTCAGAGATCTGTAGCAAAGTTGTCGACGGATCACACAATCCACCAAAAGCAAGCACTAGCGGCTTGCCAATGCTCAGTGCTAGAAATATTGAGAGACGGAATATATCCTATGAGGCCGATTACAGGCTTGTCAGCTTAGAAGATTTTGAAAGAGAGAATAGGAGGACTTGCATCGCCGCAGGAGATGTCCTGCTTACAATTGTTGGGGCAATTGGCAGGACAGCAGTTGTGCCCAAAGGGGCGGCTTCATTGACCCTTCAGAGAAGTGTGGCCGTGCTTAGGCCTGCAACAGGCATTGCAAGCGCCTTCCTGGCCTACGCACTTGAATCCCCTGAGGCTCAGCAATACATGCTGGATAACGCTAAGGGAACGGCACAGAAGGGTATTTACTTGAAGACCTTGAGTGCTATGTGTTTAGCCATAGCCCCAACAACTGAACAACTACGCATCACCGCCAAGCTCGACACCACTCTCGCTGCTGTCGATGCCTGCCGCCAGCGGCTCGATGGCGTGGCGGCGATCCTCAAGCGCTTTCGCCAGGCGGTGCTGGCGGCGGCGACCTCGGGGGAGTTGACGCGGGAGTGGAGGGAGGCGAGGGGGATAGAGAGCCTGCCAAGAAAGATCCCCCTAGGTGAAGTCATACATGAGATGCGGAATGGACTGTCTCCAAAGCCATCGCTTAATCCACCAGGCGTGAAAATACTAAGGATCGGGGCCGTAAGACCTGGCACCATTGACTGGACAGATCACAGATACCTCGAACTAAGCGACAAAGATCTCGCGGCTTTCAGGCTAGAAGCAGGAGATCTGATTTTCACCAGATACAATGGCACACTAGAGTTTGTTGGAGCCTGCGCGAATGCAACCAGTATCCCAGACGTTTATGTTTACCCAGACAAGTTGATCAGGGTGCGCTGCGACACCAGCAGAGCACTGCCTGCTTATGTAGAAATCTCATTTTCCTCTGTCGAGATTCGCGATCACATAGAAGGCTTAGTTAAATCATCGGCCGGGCAAAAAGGCATCTCAGGCACAGACCTGAAAAACATATTCTTTCCCTTGCCATCCATTGAAGAACAAATTGAAATTGTGCATCAAGTTCAGGCCCTATTCACACTCGCCGACCAACTGGAATCCCGCCTAAGCGCCGCCCGCAAGCTCGTCGATCGCCTCACGCCAGCGCTCCTGGCCAAGGCCTTCCGCGGCGCGCTGGTGCCCCAGGACCCCAACGACGAACCGGCCAGTGTGCTGCTGGAGCGGATCCGGGCAGCCCGGCAGGCGGAGGCCGCGGCGGGCAAAGCCTCGCGGCGCGGCCGGTGCAAGGCTGCAGCCAACCCGAATCAGCTCCCTCTGGCCGCCGCCCCTGTGCCCCCCGATCTGCTGAGCGGCCTGCTGCGTGAATGCGGTGCCCTCAGTGAACGGGCCCTGCTGGCCGCCTCAGAGCTGGATCCCGATCAGTTCCGTGTCCAGCTCATCCGAGAACAGGACGCAGGAGCGATCCGGCGGGCTGCCGATGGCGAGCGGGTGATGCTGGAAGCGACCACCTCCCGCTCCGACACTGCTTCATCCATGCGGTACCAGGCGACAGGGAAATGACCGACATTCCCAAGTTCCATCAGTTCTTGAGACCGCTGCTGGAGGTTCTCCATGAGCATGGCGAGCTTCCACGTCGAGCCGCCATCGACGCTGTTGTCGAGAAGACAGGGATTACCAAAGAGCAACTTGCGATCACGCAAGAAAGCAACGGCAAGAGCCTTGTTCGCGGAAGAATCGGCTGGGCGTCGTCCTATCTCCGTGTTGCCGGGGCGCTGACTGGGCCAAAGCGCGGATACTTTGCCCTGGGGCCGAATGCTTCAGCACTGCTGTCCCTGAATCGGCCCATCAAGGTGTCCGATCTCAAAGGATTCAAAGAGTGGCAAGACCACCATGCACAGAAGCAAGCCAAGCAGGAATCGGCATTGCAATCCAGCATTGCCGTCAACGCAGAAGACAGCACCCCGGAAGACCTGATTGACGCCGGCGTCAAGCTCATCAAGGAGCAGCTGGTTGCCGACCTGCTCGAGCAGATGAAGAAGATGGACCCCCATGGCTTTGAAGGCCTCGTCCTCGATCTCATGGCAGCCATGGGCTATGGCGGCGGCTCCAGACAAGCCATGCAGGGCGTGGGGCGAGGCCCCGACGGAGGCATCGATGGAAGGATCAACGAAGATCACCTGGGCCTCGACCAGGTCTACATGCAGGCGAAACGCTATTCAGAGCATTCAGTCTCCAGCGAGAAGGTCCAGGCTTTCGTCGGCGCCATGACCTCCAGCGGCTGCCGCAAGGGCGTGTTCGTGACCACCAGCCGCTTCACAGCCACGGCCATGCAATTCGCCAGGAACATCCCAGATCCGCGACTCATCCTGATCGACGGGGAACAGCTCGCGGATCTGATGATCCAGCATGGCGTGGGGATACAGACCAAGGAAGTGATCAAGATCTGCAAGATCGATGCCGACTACTTTGGCGACGAGGACTAAGGCCTAACCACTGTTCATTCCGGGATCCCATCCCCCCGATTAGATCTCCCCATTCGAGCTATCCGGATGTGCTCTCACGAGCTGTGTTCATAACACCTCTCCAACCTGCTGGGTGACTGTGGCGCCCTTTCCGAGCACGCCCTGTTGGCCGCCTCAGGGCTGGATCCCGATCAGTTCCGTATCCGGCTCCTTCTTGAGCGGGATGCAGGAGCGATCCGACAGGCCACCGATGGCGAGCGGCTGATGCTGGAAGCGACAACCTGAAGCCCCGGCCATCCCGCAATCGACCATTCCCCCTGCCAGTCTCAGGCAGCAGGGGCCGTTGAGGCCGCCCTCGTCAGCCATCAGAGCGCAATGAGCGCGGCCACGGCCTTTCAATCGGGACACCGGCAGCGCAGACGTGCAGACGATTCAACCCTGCGCCCCTGTCCCTGGAATCTCTTGATCGCAGGCGCTTCAGCACCAGTGTCACGGGAAGAGCCGTAACGGAAGCCCTGACCGCAACTCGCAGCCCGCCTGAAGCGTCGGCCCCGGATCCTCCTCATCTTCCAGTTGCATGTCGATGCTGCTGACTCAGCCCTCCCTACTCGGTGGCAGGGCTGCCCTCACGTGCGCGTGATCAGCGCCAGAAAATTTCGGAGGCCCACCCAATACCCCCTTGGGATCAGACCCCCTGGGAGAAAAGGCCTCCCCGGGGTAGGTGGCAGCAGTGAGAACTTCACCCCCAACCAGGTCATCCTCTCCATGCACGTGTGCAGACCTGGCGCGGGCTCCTCACCAAGCCTCAATCCTTGGCGACAGTGAACAGGCACAGCGTCGTCTGCGTGGTCCGGAACAGCAGCCGCAGTCCAGGCTCTGCTGCGGCCATCCAGCCCAGAAGCCAGGACAGCACTGGGTTGTTGTCGTCCTGCCCTGGCACCAGTCACGCCCCGGCGATGACAGGTGCCATTCGCGCCCTGGTGATCTGCCTGTCCTAAGGCTCCCCGCATAACAGGCGGCCAACCGGGGAGGATCCAACGCCTGGAACCTCCAATCTGGGATCTTCTGCCACTGGTCTTCCCGGGGGCGAGATCGGCACCACGGTGCTGCCACCCGTCTTCCCTCCACGACTGGCACGGGGATCTTCCCGGGGGAGATGGGTGCTGCGTCCACTCTTGGTGTTCCCCATGCAGAACCCCTCCGCCCTGATCCAGTCCCCGCCGGCCGTGCAACCCATGGCGGGCGATGGCAGTGCCGCCATCACCCCTGGATCGGATGCCAGCCAGCCGGGCCTGGCCGCCATCGCTGCTGCCGAATGCAACGGTGCCTATCGCACCTACGGGCCGGCGTACGTCGGCACCGGCATCGCCGGCGATCTCTCGCTCGAAGTCGGCTTCTCCACCGGCCGCGGCGATCAACAGCAGCGCTCCGGCATCGGCATCTACCTGCGCAGTGATCACATCGCGCATCGCTATGCCGCCAACCTGCTGATCTGATCGCTCGGCCACCTCCAGCTCCAGCGCATCGGCACCTCCTCCGGGGGTGCCTTTTCCCGTTCTGCCCCCAACCCCCACGGCGGTGCCGCGGGCAGCCAGGCCAAGGCTCCTTGATGCCGTCATGCCCATGGCATCCCCCCTGGAGCAGCAGGGGGTTGCTCCCCGGCTCGGGCCTGCGGCGCATCCTCATGCAGAGCCGCGGCCGCGGCCAGCAGCCCCGCCGCGGCCACTCCAGCCGCGCCGTAGGCCGCCAGCGGTGAACCCAACCCGTACTGGCGCACCAGCTCTCCCGTCGCCGTGCTCGCCCGCCGGGGTTGGCCCGCCAGCACCGCCTCGCGCAGCTGCCGCGTCCGCCTGGCGTCCACATCGCCCCGCTCCACCAGGCCGGGCCGGTACCTCCCCTGGGCCAGCAGCGTGGTCAGCTGCACCACCCTCTCCTCCCCCTGCAGGCCGGCGGCATCCATCACGGCACTGGCCCGGTCCAGCCGCGCCAGATCCACCGCCGGATCCACATGCTCCTGCAGCAGCCGCTGCATGCCGGCGGAGAGCACACCGCCGTGGGCGGCCAGATCGGCCTCCACCGCACGGGCCAGCCGCATCTGCGTGTCCCGTGATTGAGCGGCCTGCCCCAGCAGCAACCGTTCAGCCGGAGCGATCAATCCGTCCGTCACCGCATCGTTCCAGCTGTGCGTGAAGCGGTTGTTCGCCACCTGGGCCATCAGGGCGTTCCAGCCAGCTGGGTTGGCGGCGTGTCGTTGTCGTCCCATCACCTTCTTGGTGCTCCTGCAGGTGAGGGTATGGAGCCCAATTCGGGAACGTCCCAACCCCTCCCCGCACTCTTCCCGGGGGCTGTCTTGCACCGCCTTGACACCCCTTCCATGGCTCCCCTCCTCTCCCGTTCACGGCGTGATGCCCACAGCCGTGACGCCCTCATCCGCCGCTTCCTCCCCCTGGCCGATGCCAGGGCCCGGCGGTTCCACCACCGCATGCCGGATCTGCTGGAGCAGGACGACTGCATCCAGGTGGCCCGCCTTGCCCTGGTGCAGGCCACAGCCCGCCTGCGGGAGGAACGCACTGCACCGGCCTACCTCAAGCGCTGCATCGACGGCGCCTTGAGCCATCACCTGCGCGATCGCGCTCTGATGGTGCGGCTGCCGGCCCGGGCCCGAGGCCATGCCCCCTGGCGCCACCTCAGCCTCGACGCCCCGGCGACCAGCGCCCACTCCGACTCTGGCCCTGCGCCCAGCTGGCTGGACTGCCTGCCAGCCCCAGCCCCGATCCAGCCGGCGCTGGAACCGGAGAAGCCGATCGTCCAGCTGCTGAAGGCGCTGCCGCAGCGCCAGGCTGCCGTCCTGCGCCTCACCGTGCTCGACGGCCGCTCGCTGCGCCAGGCCGCCGAGTTCCTTGGCCTCAGCCCCATGACCGTCAGCCGCGATCGCCAGCGCGGCCTGGAGCGTCTGCGGCAGCTGTTCCTGGAGCAGCCCGCAGCGCCGTGCTGAACAGCGGCTGATCGACCGCCAACGGCCAGAGGACAAGGGCTCCGCAACGGCGCCCTCACCACCCTCTGGCCATCCGCGCTGGGCGGCTGAGGCGGGCGCTCCGGCCCGCCATGCCATTACTGGCAGGGCATGCAGCCACTTGTGGAATTGGCCCCAATCGGGCCCCGATTCAGTCAACCGCAACCGACTCCACATACCCCCGATGTAGCGAAGGCCATGCGCCATGACCCCGATACTCCTCGTCTCCCTGCACCAGGGCCATCACAACAAGACCCCCAAGGATGCGTTCTCCGAGGTGGAGAACAGCTGCTCCTGGATCCCCGCAGAACTCACACCAGAGGAGCTGGTCAACCACATCAAGGCCGGCAAGGCCTGGACGAGCTGCCAGTTCCAGGGCGAGCGCTGCAACGAGAACTATCAGCGCAGCAACCTGATGGCCCTCGACATCGACGGCGATCTCGATCTGGAGGACTGGTGGGCCCACCCGATGGTGCAGCGCCACTGCGCCTTCACCTACACCACCCCGTCCCACGGCTCGCTCGAGAAGCAGCAGAGCACCGGCAGCCCCAGCGCCCACCGCTTCCGGGCGGTGTTCATCGCGGAGCCGATCGACGACCCGGAGCTGCACCGCGCCCGCACCGAGCTGCTGGTGCAGCGCCTGGACCTGAAGGTCAGGGATGCCTGCGGCGCCAAGCCGTTGCAGATCTGGTTCGGCAATGACGCTGCTGACTTGCAGTACGGCGACGCCGAGCCCTTCGGCTGGGAGTTCACCGAAGACGCCCGCGAGCTGCTCAAGCGCAAGGAGGCTGAGGCCGCCGCGGCCAAGGTGGACGTCAGCCCCGAAGATCACCGCCGCGACTGCGCCCGCGCCGCCTGGGCCCTGCGCACCCCCGGCATCCTCCGCCCCAGCGAGGACGGCGAGTACGAGTACTGGCACAGCGTTTTCCAGGCCGCGGCCGGCGCAGCTGATGAGGACGTCAAGCTGGCCTTCCAGCTCTGGCATGACCGCTGCCACCACAGCAAGACCCAGCAGCTGAGTGCTGGCCGCTGGGCCAGGAGCGGCCGCCGCTCAGGCCCCGGCAAGATCCTCAAGCTGGTGGCCGAGCAGCACGGCAAGGGCTGGTGGCGACTGATGCCCGAGGAGCTGCGCGGAGGCGGCGGCCCCACCCGCAAGCTGCCGCGCAGCTTCTACAGCTCCCGGCCGCCGGAGGCGCCGGTGCTGGGCGAACCCGACCCGATGCCCCGCCCCGCGGCGCCGGAACCTCAGGAGCCACGGCCCCGCGGCCGCAGCCTGATGGGCGATCGGGCCCCTGATGCGATCTCGACCTCAGAGCTGCAGAAGCTCAAGAACGACCGCTCCACCCAGCCAGGCGGCTCAGCCGGTGACCGCCCTACCCACCTGATGCTCTGGCGGCTCTACCGCCTGACGGTGGACCAGGTGCACGTCACCGATCGCGGCGAGCGCAAGGTAAGCGCCCAAGAGGCCGAGCAGCTGATCGATGACTACCGCAGCAACCTCTTCGAGTGGAACCTCTACAACCGCGAGCCGTGGCGCATCGATGCGGCCCTGCTCCGCTTCTTCTCCGATGACCAGGGCCTGCCGCGCCTGGATCAGCACGCCTTCCCGGTGGTGAAGCTGGCCGACATTCCCGAGACGGTGACGCGCCCCCTGATCCCGGGCCTGCTGGACCAGGGCCGCACCTACATGATTCACGCCAAGGCCGGCGCCGGCAAGACGACCATGGCCCTGTTCATCGCCAGGGCGGCGCTGGGAGCACCCGGCTACACCCAGTTCATGGACTTCGGCGCCGTGAGTCCAAACCACTACCGCCACCGCCGCGCCCTGATCATCGCCTCCGATGGCGCCTCTGATGCGGCCCGCGACATCCGCAACTACGCCCGCAGCCACGGCATGTTGACCCAGGAGTGGGCCCAGCAGTACGTCGATGTTCGCTTCGAGAGCATCAGCGCTGGCGTTGGCTCCTGGCGCATGACGCTGGCGGGCCTCAAGCGGCTGATGGACACCATCCATGCCGCCAGGGATCGAGGCGAACCCTACGACCTGCTGGTGATCGACTCGCTCAAGACCATCCTCCCGCCCGGCGTCCGTGTCGGCGAGCAGGTGGTGAGCGACTACGTCGACCTGCTGATCCGCCTCTGCTCAGCCCAGGGCATCACCTTGCTGATCGTGCACCACAGCGCCAAAGGTGCCGACCACGCCCAGGGCGTTGCGGCCCTGAGCGAACTCACGGCCGGTGTGTTCCGCCTGGAAGTGCGCGACGGCCAGCGCTTCTTCATTGTCGAGAAGTCCCGCCTTGGCCCGCAGCGCGAGATCCCCTACAGCATCGAGATGGGCGAGGTGAAGACCCTCCACGACGAGGACCAGCAGGACGAAGCCCGCAGGCTGCTGCTCGGCTTCATGCAGGAGCACTACGAAGCCCACAAGGCCAAGGCCAATCCGGGCCCCTACCAGGGCCTGAAGCGTGATGACCTCCGCCGCTTTCTGGGACGGCACGGCCATCCCAATGCCATCAAGGTGAGGGCCGGCCGCAATGACCTGATCGAGGAACTCAGGGGCGAAGGCCTGATCGACAGGATGCCCAAGGCCAACCGCTTCGCCGTGCTGAGCGCCATCCTCGATGCCGATCCCGACCGGCAGAGCGAAGCGAACCCGTCCATCTGGGACGACCTCTGATCCTGATTCGGATCACGATCCCGGGCGACCTTCATCCTGCTCCGATGGATCTGAACCCCGTGGATCGAGGTTCATCCTGAACCGAGATACACCTTCACCCTTGCTATTCTCTGCTTACGCAGACGGGCCCAGCCACACACCCCTCCATCCGGATCATACGTCCCCGTCAACGCCCCCCTGATCTCCTTCTGAGACAGCCCTGCGACTGTGCGGGCTAAACCGTTCCAGGCACAGGGTTTAACATTTGCTACTGATTCCAGTCTTCCGCTTTGTGCAGGCTAAACCCTTCCGCCGCAAGGGATCTGAAACGCCCTGCCAAATCGTCTTTCCAGCCCGCACACCCCGAGTGCGGGCTTAACCCTTCCAGTGCAATGAGTCTCGTAGCCCGCACACCTCCACACGGCACTTCACGCGCGCGCGCATAGAAACACTGGGTTCTTGGCGCCTGGCGACCTGTTGAACTCGAATGGCAGTGAAGAGGATTTTGAACACGGCCTTGGCGGCTCCAAAAGGCGGTTGTGATGCTCGGAGCAGTGCGCCGAGGTGCTGCCATCACTCCCACCCGCTAGGCATGGCGCAGAGGTGAGCTTCGAGCGTCGCCACCCCACCAGGGGCCACCAGCCGGTGCGCTTGCGGAGCCGGGCAGGCCAACAGGATCTGCCTCTCAGTGGGAGGCCGTCCATTGAAAGGGCCTGGCCGCTTCCGCCGGAAGGCCATCAGCAAAGCACTGATGGGCCTGATTGCCGCAGCCAGCTCCCAATTGAGACAGCTCACTGGAACAGGTGCCACGACAAAAGTGCGCACATTTCTGCGCACTCCAGGAGGACTTAAAACTTCAGGCCACTGCAGCAGAAGGCTTGTTGCAGAAATCTTTCTTGCATGGCATGCAGGGGGTCAGGAGTTCGAGTCTCCTTGGCTCCATTCACCACACTGTCTCTGTCTCACTCCGGCTGCAGCAGTGTTGCGTTGTATTTGGTTGCGTTGTGCTTGCCGCAATGCCTCTGAGTGGCGATGAACATGTTGACTGCTGGCCACGCCTCCGGTCGGGAGAGAAGCTGATGACGCCTCCCCCGCCTCACCGCGACCATCCGGACTGCGGCCTGCCAACAGAGCACGACGACATGCCCGAGGAACGGGGCCTGCCTCTGGGCCTGCGAATCCTTGCCCTGGTGGGTGCCCTGTCCTTCGTGATGCTTGGGGTGAACAGCCTGTTGCCCCTGTTGCGCTGGCCCCTGCCCCCACCGGCCCCGCCTGGCCCACGGCATGACACCGCAGCGGCGGCCCTGCAGGCAGAGCCGAAACCAACGACTCCAACAATTCAGGTGCCTGAATGGTTAGCCGTGATCCGTGAAAACAGCCCAACCCCAGTAACTACGAGGCAGCGTTGACGCGCCGACGTCACACACAGACGTCTCGCACAGACCACGATGAAGACCGGAATACCCACAGGCGTCCCCAGCCTCTGGCTACCATTCAGCACCTTACTCAGAGACACCCTCAGCACGGTATAGCCACGCCAGTCTGTTGAAGAATTGAGAATCCCTCGTCAGTGCGCTGCCTTGCCTGGCTAGACCGTTATTGATTTGCCCTTGCGAGAGCAGCCCATGTTCACGCTCCAGAAAGCCAGCCAGATCTTCCCGGAAACTCTCCGCGCTGATGTGGTTCCAGCCATCACGGCACGGTTCCTGCTTCTGAGCGCCGAAGATCAACTCGCCCTGATCTGGTTTGCCTATCTGGAGATGGGCAAGACCATCACCATTGCCGCTCCGGGTGCCGCCAGGATGCAGTTTGCCGAGGGCGTGCTCCAGCAGATCCGGGGGATGAGCTTTCCCGAGCAGAGCCAGGTGATGTGCGATCTGGCCAACCGCACCGACTCCGAGATCTGCCGCACCTACGCCCAATGGTCGGTGAACATCAAGCTGGGCTTCTGGTATCAGCTCGGCGAGTGGATGGCCGAAGGCATCGTGGCACCGATCCCCGAAGGCTATCAGCTGTCCGCCAATGCCCTGGCCGTGCTCGACTCCCTCAAGGCCGTGGATCAGGGCCAGCAGATCACGCTGCTGCGCAACTTCGTGGAAGACATGGGCTTCGACCCGGCCAAGGGTCTGGGCCAGCAGGTGATGGAGCCCGTGGTGGCGCCAACTCCTGAGGAAAAGCGCACCAAGGTGTTCATCGAGGGGGTGATCAACCCCACGGTGAACAACTACATGGACCTGCTCAATGCCAATGACTTCGATGAACTCATTGAGCTGTTCCTGCCCGACGGCGCTCTGCAGCCTCCCTTCCAGAAGCCGATTGTGGGCAAGGATGCGATCCTGAATTTCTTCCGTCAGGATTGTCAGAACCTCCGGCTGCTGCCGGAGCGGGGCTATGCCGAACCTACCGAAGGAAACTTCACCCAGATCAAGGTGACCGGCAAGGTGCAGACCCCCTGGTTCGGGGCTGGCGTGGGCATGAATGTGGCCTGGCGCTTCCTACTCGATCCGGACGGCAAGATCTACTTCGTGGCCATCGACCTGCTCGCCTCCCCGGCCGAACTGCTGAAGTTTCGCCGTTGAGTGCAACCCCCTGGCGCGGAATCATTCTGGCCACCGGGATCGTTCTGGGCTGGCTGCTCACGTTGACGGCCGGGCTGCTGCAGCCGTTGCAGCAGCTCTCTCCTCACCTGATCGTGCTGGCCGTTCTGGTGCGCACCTTCCTGCAGACCGGGCTCTTCATCGTGGGCCACGACGCCATGCACGGTGTGCTGCTTCCCCGGCAAAGGGGTCTCAATGACAGCATCGGCACCCTGGCCCTGGGGCTGTACGCAGCCCTTCCTTACCGGCAATGCCGGCGCAACCATCGGATTCACCACCAGGCGCCGGCGACCACTGCCGATCCCGATGTCCATCCAGACCCAGGGGCCGGGGTGCTGGCCTGGTACGCCCGCTTCATGGCGGGCTATCTGAGCCTGGCGCAGATGGGAGTCCTTCTCGCTGGCTGGACCCTGCTGGCAGCCGCGGCGAGCCTGGTGACATCGGCGGGGTGGGGCAACGTGCTGGTGTTCTGCACCCTGCCCCTGATCCTCAGTTCCGCCCAGCTGTTCACCTTCGGCACCTACCTGCCCCACCGCTGCAGCCACTCCGGCGATGGCCGGCACCACATTCAGAGCCTGCGGCTGCCGCCCTGGCTGTCGCTGCTGGCCTGCTACCACTTCGGCTACCACCAGGAGCACCACCGGGCTCCCCAGCTGGCCTGGTATGACCTGCCCCGCATGGTGGCCAGCGCCGGGCAGGACGGGCCACCGCCAACATTCGCAACAGCGCGCTCTCGTTGACCTTGGGCCTCCCCCTAGTTTCGAGAGGGGATGACATGGAGGGGCACGCAGCCCATGGACACGATGGTTGACAGCTGGACCGACCGCGAACAGGTGATCGCGCGGGCTGCTCTCGAGCGCGCCAGAACCCGAGCTGTGGACGTCCTGATCGCACGGCTGCGCACCAGCATCGAGGCGCTCGCCTCCGCCGACGAGGTGTGGCAGCTGCACGACTTCCTGAGCATCGAACGGCACACGATGGAGGGGCGTTTCGATTTCCGCCTCGGCGGCATCCTGTTCGTGCTCGCGGGGCTGGTGAAGGACGAGCTGCTGGCGATGGAGGAACTGGAGGGCCTCGAAGCCGACAAACTGGCCAAGGTGAAGGCCATGTCCCGCTTCTGAGGACTGAACAGTTGTGCAGTTGCTGAGCCGTTGCCGACGCACGTGAGGTCGAACCTGTCGTCGCACGGGTCGTCTGAGAGGTCGTCGGAGATGTCGTCAGGTTCACCAGAGAACCTCGAGGACGCGACTCTCCGATGACGTGAAGGTGCTGTTAGGGGCATCGTTGGTTGACCGACTGCATCGCGTCCGAAGTGTCAGACAGCTCGTTGAATCCGCAGCCAAATCGATGATTCAGGTGGATGAGTCAGGCCGAAGACGTGGCCGATCTCATCGATGATCGTGTGGCGCTCACTCCGGCCCAGACGGGGCACGAACCTGTTCTCCCCGAACACCTTGAACCACCCGCGCCGAACCCTGGCGAGACCGATGGTGAAACCCAGAGATCCGCAACGTCGCTCCCATGGATGTCGGACCTGCGCCAGGAGCGTTTCTCCACCAGCCGCAGGCCTGTCAAGGCCGCTCCAGGCCGGCCCCGCTCCTTTACCCCTGTCCTTAACCCTTGCTTGGCAAGCTGGAACGTCAGGGCCTCGCCTCCAGCCGCCTCCATGCATCTCACGTCGAAAAACGCTCTGGACACCATCCAGGCCCTGGCACGGCACCAGGCACTGCTGACCATCGAACCTGGCCAGGTGCTCTTCCGCAGCGGCGACCGCGGTGACTGCCTCTATGGGGTGCTCGAAGGCACGGTGGAACTGGAGTGGAATGCCGGAACCATGACCGAGCGGATCGGCCCTGGCGAAACCTTCGGCATCGGCGCCTTCCTCGATCCGGAGCACCGGCGCTTCGGCACCGCCCGGGCCCTCACCGAGGGGAAGCTGCTGGTGATGAACCAGCAGCAGTTTCTGTTCGCCGTGCAGGAAACGCCGATGTTCGCCCTGGAAATGCTCCAGTCGCTGGGGGCGCGCCTGCGGGATCTCAAGCGGCGCGTGCAGGATCAGCTCGGCTCGGCAGGCCTCTGAGCAGCGGCAGCCAGGGCCTCCAGCCGGTGCGCGTTCACGCCCAGATCGGAATCCCCCAGCCGGGACACCGATCGGGCCTGAAGGACGCCACCACCGACATCGGCGTAAATCTCCACATCGTCCACAAACCCAAAGAAGGCGCTGCTGACCGTGGCGTGGACGTAGCCCGGGGTCTGCTCCACCACGTTCACGCGGGGCTCGGCCGTCAACGCCGCCAGCGCCGCGGCCAGGGCCGCCTCGGGCTCGGCCACCGGCCAGTCGACCCGCGCGCAGTGGGCCGGGGACGGGCAGGAAGCCAGCCCCCCCTGGTGCACCCCCAGCTCCGTCGGCACCGGACCGATGAGGTGAAACAGTCCGAGGCACAGGGCCAGGAACCAGGACTGCAGGAGCACCATCACCACCAGCGCGATCGGGGAGTTCCATCCTCGGGGAACCGGTGGGCGGCGGGCAAAGCCTGGCGAGCCGGGGCAGGATCGGGCCAGGCCGGTCGCCTCGCCTCTCCGGCAGCCATGTCCTCACGCAGGATTCCCCGCCCATGACGGACCCCCCCGGAGCACAGGCCGACCTGGCGACCCTGCGGCGCAACTACAGCCGCGGCGGCCTGCGCCGCGCCGACCTGGCCGACGATCCCGTGGAGCAGTTCCGCCTGTGGTTCGAGCAGGCCAGGAGTGCCGCCCTGCCCGAACCCAACGCCATGGTGCTGAGCACCACCGATGGGGAACGCCCCAGCTCCCGCACGGTGCTGCTGAAGGCCTACGACCAGCGCGGCTTCGTGTTCTTCACCAACTACGGCAGCCGCAAGGCCCGGCAGATCGGGTCCCATCCGTGGGTGGGTCTGCTGTTCCCCTGGTACCCCCTCGAACGCCAGGTGGCGATCGAGGGCCGCGCCGAGAAGATCTCGGCAGCCGAATCCCTGGCCTACTTCAGCTCCAGGCCCTGGGGCAGCCGCCTCGGCGCCTGGGTGTCGCAGCAGAGCGCGGTGATCAGCTCCCGCCGGATCCTCGAGATGCAGTGGGAGCAGATGAAGCGGCGCTTCGCCGATGGGGAGGTGCCCCTGCCGCCCAGCTGGGGAGGATTCCGGGTCGTGCCCGAGAGCATCGAGTTCTGGCAGGGCCGCGAGAACCGGCTGCATGACCGTTTCCTCTACCGCCGCCGCGAGGGCTGCTGGCGGATCGAACGGTTGGCACCCTGAAAGCAGCGGCGGCAGCACCATGACCCAGGCGGTCCACCATGGTCAACGGTTGATCGTGCTCTGGCTGGCCTGGCTTCTGGCCATGCTCTTCCACGTGGATCTCGGCCTGATGCCGCTGTTCCACGGGCAGTCGGCCGAGATCCACGGTCACGTGCCCACCGAGCTGCTGCCCTGGCTCTACGGGGCGATGCTGGGTTACTTCCTGCTGCCGCTGCTGGCCCTGGTGCTGATCGGCTATGCCGCCAGCTCAGCCGAACCGCAGCGGAGCTGGAGAGCCTGGCGCCGGCTGCACTTCTGGTTCAGCGTGGTGTATTCGGTGACCAACGTGCCGCACCTGCTCGCCGACATCCTCGTGCCGGATGCCCGAGCCGATCAGATCGTGCTGATGGCCGTGCTCACCGCCATCGGGCTGGCGATCAACCTGGAGGGCTGGCGGTGGTGGCGTCAGGCCCGCTGAGGAGCTCGCGGCGCCACAGGCCGATCCACTCGTCCTGGCGCTGGGCCACCGAGCCCTCCGCGGGCTGCCACAGCTGCTCCACCAGACCCGCCGCACGGCAGAGGGCCGCCACGGCCTCGGGGTCGCTGCCCCAGGGGGGACCGCCGGGCCGCCCATGGCACCAGAACAGGCCCAGCAGCCAGCCGCCGGGTCGCAGCAGCCTGCTCACGGTGGCGATGTAGTCGGGGCGCTGGGCAGGCTCGATCGCGCAGAAGCACGTGTGCTCCAGCACGCCGTCGAAGCTGCCTGGGCCCAGCCCCTGCCGGTGGAGACCCTCCGTATCAAAGAGATCCTGCTGCAGCCAGCGGATGGCGGGATGGCGCGACGCGTGCAGCTGCCGCGCCCGGCGGACGGCCTCGCCGCTCACATCCAGCCCCACCGCCGCGAAGCCCAGCTCCGCCAGCAGCGCCGCCTCATGGCCCCGGCCGCAACCGGGCACCAGCACCCGAGCGGGCGGCAAGGGCGCCAGGGGATGGCGGCGCAGGAAGGCCTCGAGCGGCGGAGCAGGCCGGCCCAGTTCCCAGCCGTCGCGCTGCTCGCGGTAGCGGGCATCCCAGGCCTCGGCAACGGCGGCGGTATCACGGTCCATCGGACCAGGATGCCGGAGCAGCCGCTGGCGTGCGCCGGTTTCCGCCGCATCCAGTGAGCAGAAACACCTATTGCCAGTTAATGCAAGGCGGAGTCATTATGAGTTACAAGCGGTGGCCGGCACTCCGGCCCCGACCGTTGTCCTGAATCACCAGAGTTTCCATGGCCGTGATCGAACGCGTTCCCAGCGTCACCTTCAAGACCCGGGTGCGGGACACCTCCGTGCCCGGCCCCAACCCCTACCGCTGGCAGGACCTCACCACCGAGGACATCTTCGCGGGCAAGCGGGTGGTGGTGTTCTCCCTGCCGGGGGCCTTCACCCCCACCTGCTCCTCCAACCACCTGCCCCGCTACGAGGAGCTCTACGAGGACTTCCGCGCCGAGGGCATCGACCAGATCATCTGCCTCTCGGTGAACGATGCCTTCGTGATGTTCCAGTGGGGACGGCACGTCGGCGCCGACAAGGTGTTCCTGCTGCCGGATGGCAACGGTGAGTTCACCCGCAAGATGGGGATGCTGGTGGACAAGTCCAACCTCGGCTTCGGGCTGCGCTCCTGGCGCTACTCGATGCTGGTGAACGACGGCCGGATCGAGAAGATCTTCGTGGAGCCCGACTTCGGCGACAACTGCCCCCTCGACCCCTTCGAGGTCTCCGATGCCGACACCATGCTGGCCTACCTGCGGGGGCAGCAGCCCCAGGGGGTGAGGGAACCGGCCCTGGCCTTCGAGGGCTGAGCAGCTGAGGGCTGAGCAGCCGACGGCCGGCTTGTAACGATTGCCGTGCCCGTAGCAACCGCCACGGGCACGGCCTTAAGGATTTCGTCAGAATTGCGCGAACAACCCTTCCGGTTCACCCGCCGCGCCGCTGGCGCGTCTGACAGATGAGCAGCTTCGGATCACTCCTCGCCCTGGTCGGGCTTCTGGGCTTCACCCTGGTGGAGTTGGCCCTCAGCTTCGCTGGCTGACTCCGCTCTGCCGCCTGGTCGGCCGGTTCTCCAGCGCAGCAGCGCCGACACCCCCACCAGGCCGATGAGCAGGGCTTCCCCGAAGCGCCCATAGGGGGTGAGTCCGGCCCTGAGCCGCGGTTCGAACAGCGCCATCCCCGCACGACCCGGAGCCAGGCTGCTCGTGACGCGGCCCTGGGGGTTCACCAGCAGGCTGGGCCCCGTGTTGGCCGCGCTCACCAGCCAGCGCCCCGTTTCGATGGCGCGCAGCTGAACGAGCGCCTCGAACTGCCGCTGCAGCATCAGCGGATAGGGGTCGAGATTGGCGCTGGCCAGCAGCCAGATGGCCCCTTGCCGGCTGGCGGCCGCGAGGGCGTGGCCATCGGAGATCTCGTAGCAGATGGCCGCAGCCACGCTCCCATCGGGCCGCGGCAGCAACCGGGACGGCGCACCGGGCTCGACCCCGCCCACGGCCGACAGGCCGCTCCAGCGCCACCAGCCCCCCAGCGGCACCCACTCCCCCAGGGGCACCAGGCGGTGCTTGTCGACGCCGCCGCTGGCCTGCTGCTCGCCCGGTGCGAACCGCAGCAGGGCACTGCGCTGTTCGGGTCCGCCGGGGCCTTCGTGCCAGCGGAAGCCGCCGCTGAGCAGCTCCACCGGCGCCGGCCGGGCCAGCCGGGGTTCAAGCCCCAGGGCCCCCTCGGGCAGCACCACCACGGCCGCCTGCCGGCGAACGGCCTCCTCCATGGCCCCCTGCAGCAGGAGCTCCAGGCGCCGGCGAGCGGCCGCGCTCTGCTTCTCGCGGGTGGGGATGGCGGGCTGCAGCACCAGCACGCGCTCGCTGGCCTCGGCGGCTGAGGGTTCGCCGGCCAGCAACGCCGCACCGGCCCCGTGGAGCACCAGCACCAGCAGCAGCCAGCCGGCCAGGCGCCTCAGGCGCCTGGTGGGTGGGACCACCACCCGCCACAGCCCCCAGCCCAGCAGCACCTGCACCGCCGCCAGCAGACCGCCACCGCCCAGCACCGCCAGCCCGGCCAGGGGACGGTCGTGGGGCAGGGGCGCGGCACCGAGACCCAGCCAGAACAGGGGGCCCTGGGCCAGCAGCACCTCCGCCAGGCCCCAGACCCCGCTGAGCAGCAGGACCGTGCTGCCCCGGTGGGGTCCCAGCCAGGCCGCCAACCAGGCCCATCCCGCCACCAGCAGGCCCCCGAGCGCGGCGCAGAAGAGCAGCAGCAGCCCGCAGAGCGGCAGGCTGAGGGGCAGGGGCACGCCGATCCAGTCCAGCGGGTGCAGCCCCAGCAGCCAGTGATGGCTCAGCAGCACCGCCAGCCCGCCCCAGAGGCCGGAGCCCAGCAGCAGCGGCCGGGATGGCCCCTGGGCGCAGGCGGCCCACAGCACCGCCAGGGCCAGCCAGGCCAGGGGCGGGCAGCCCAGGGGCGGCAGCGCCAGCCCCGCCAGCAGGCCGGCTCCTCCCACCACGATCCAGGCCAACCGTCCTTCGACCGCCATGGCGATCCAACGTAGGAAGCGCCAAGGTTGAACCAGACCCGACCACTGCGATGGACTCTTCCAACCCCCTGCACCAGCTGCTGCTGCGGGGCCTGGGCACCACCTCCCTGGTGAGCGACCGGCTGCGCTACGTCACCCAGGAGTGGGTGCGCAGCGGCAAGCTGGACCCCAGCCACGCCTCCGCCCTGGTGGAAGACGTGCTCAGGGCCCTGCGGGGTGACACCCCGGGCCTGGAGGAGCAGGCCGGCCGGCAGCTGGAGCGCAACCGCGACCAGCTGCTCCAGGATCTCGGCATCCCCCTGCAGCGGGAACTCGACGAACTGCGGGGCCGCATCGACCGGCTGGAGCAGGCCCAGCGCCAGCGCAATGGCGAAGCGTCCGTCGAGAGATCGGGCGAGTAGGCAGAATCGAGCCCCCCGCGGGTCCGACATGCGCGACATCCTGATCAGCACCACCGTCTGCGTGGCCTGCCTGCTGCTGGCGCTGGTGAGTCAGCTCGTGCACCCCACCACGGTGGAGGCCGCCGCACCCGCAGCCGCCACCCAGGCCGCGGCCCCTGCAATGTCCCCTGCCATGGCCACCCCGGCCCCGCAGCAGGCGGCCAGCTTTGAACTCGACCCCGACGACCCCAACCCCACCCTCTTCGCCATGGCTCCCGACTCCGGCACCGACATCGCCCAGGCCAGCGCCCTCGGCGGCGACATGGTCGCGGCCAAGGAGCGGGTGACCCCCAGCGGCCTGCGCATCACGGATCTGGTGATCGGCGATGGCCCCGAGGCCGCATCCGGCCAGACCGTGAGCGTGAACTACCGTGGCACCCTGGAGAACGGCAAGGAATTCGACAGCAGCTACGGCCGCGGTCCGTTCTCGTTTCCCCTCGGCGCCGGCCGCGTGATCAAGGGCTGGGACGAAGGGGTGGCCGGCATGCAGGTGGGCGGCAAGCGCAAGCTGGTGATCCCACCCGACCTCGCCTATGGCGAACGCGGCGCCGGCGGCGTGATCCCCCCCAACGCCACCCTGATCTTCGAGGTGGAGCTGCTCCAGATCGGCCGCTGATCGAACCCTGATCGGCCCCTGGTCCAACGCCTGCCGGCCTGCCCCCGTTCCCACGCCCGTTCCAGGGATTCTGTAGCGATCGTTAGGATCGCCCCACCCGCCAGGCACACCGGCGGGCAACATTCAGTACGTCAATCACATCCATGGCCCACACGCTGCCCGCGCTGCCCTACGGCCTCGATGCGCTCGAGCCCCATATCTCCCGTCAGACCCTCGAGTTCCATCACGGCAAGCACCACAACGCCTACGTCACCAACCTCAACAAGCTGGTGGAGGGCACGGACCTCGACGGCAAGAGCCTGGAGGACACCATCACAGCCGTGGCAGGGGACGCGGGCAAGGCCGGCGTGTTCAACAACGCGGCCCAGGTGTGGAACCACAGCTTCTACTGGCAGTGCATGAAGCCAGGTGGCGGCGGCCAGCCCACCGGAGCCCTGGCCGAGAAGATCAACGCCGACTTCGGCAGCTTCGAAGCCTTCGTGGAGCAGTTCAAGACTGCCGGCGCCACCCAGTTCGGCAGCGGCTGGGCCTGGCTGGTGCTCGATGGCGGCACCCTCAAGGTGACCAAGACCGCCAACGCCGATCTGCCCCTGGCCCATGGCCAGAAGGCCCTGCTCACCATGGACGTGTGGGAGCACGCCTACTACCTGGATTACCAGAACCGCCGTCCCGACTACATCACCACCTACCTCGAGAAGCTGGTGAACTGGGACTTCGTGGCCGCCAACCTGGCTGCCGCCTGAGCAACGGCCCTCACCCCAGGCCTGTGCTCCGCCACACCGCGGGCCTGGCCTGGGCCAGCACCGCCTCCGGCGCGATCCACATGGCATCGCCGTAGGAAAAGAAGCGGTACTCCCGCGCGATCGCCTCGGCGTAGAGCGCCAGCAGCCGCTGACGCCCCAGCAGGGCGCTCACCAGCAGCAGCAGCGAGCTCTTCGGCAGGTGGAAGTTGGTGAGCAGGCCCTGCACCACCGCGAAGCGGAAGCCGGGCTGGATCACCAGGTTCACCGGCCCGGTGTGGGGCTTGAGCTCGCCGCCATGCAGCGCCGCCACCCCCTCCAGGCTGCGCACGCTGGTCGTGCCGATGGCGATCACCCGGCCGCCGCGGGCACGGCAGGCCTGCACCGCCGCCACCAGCTCGTGGCTCACCTCCACCCACTCGCTGTGGAGCTCCAGGCCGCGCAGGTCTTCCGTTTCCACCGGCCGGAAGGTGCCCAGTCCCACGTGCAGGGTGGTGGTGGCGATTTCCACGCCGCGGCGGCGGATGGCCGCGAGCAGCTCATCGCTCAGGTGCAGGCCTGCCGTGGGAGCGGCCACAGCCCCGGGACGGGAGGCATAGCGGGTCTGGTAGCGGTCGCTGTCGGACGGGTGGTGCTCGTGGATGTAGGGCGGCAGCGGGATGGCCCCGTAGCGCACCAGCAGCGGCTCGAGCGTCGCGGCGTGGTCGCAGTCCGGCGGGAACTGGATCACGCGCCCGCCCGTGTCTCCATCCCGGGCCACCACCGTGACGGTGAGGGGAGGCTGGCCCTCCGCCACCACCTCCAGGCCATCGCCGGGATGGAGCCGCTTGCCGGGCCGGGCCAGACAGAGCCACTGTCCGGCTGCCGCACCGGGCCCGGTCCAGGGTTCCAGCACCAGCAGTTCCACGGCACCACCGCTGGGGCGGCGGGCCTGCAGCCGGGCGCGCAGCACCCGGGTGTCGTTCACCACCAGCAGGTCACCCGGCCGCAGCTCCTGCTGCAGATCCCACACCTGCCGGTGGCGGCAGTCGGGCTCCGGATCCACCACCAGAAGCCGGGCCGCATGGCGGGGCTCCACCGGCCGCTGGGCGATCCGCTCCTGAGGCAGCGGGAAGTCGTAGCTGGAGAGCTTCAGGTCATCGGGATCCCCGAGGCCGGCGGCAGGCGAAGGGGGTGCGCAATCGCTGGACAAGCACAGCGGGCCGGGGATGGCCGATCAGGCAGGCCAGTACTAGCGCACTGACGAGAACCGCCGGTGGTGCTGCCGGCCCGCTTCAGAGGGCGAGGCTTTCGGGGCTGGTTTCGATCAGCTGGGCGAGATCCTTGAGGAAGGCGGCCGCGTGGGCCCCGTAGATCGTGCGGTGATCGCAGGTGAGGTTCACCTGCATCTGGTTGGCCACCCTGATCGATCCATCCTTGCCTGCCACCAAGCAAGGCCGGGAGGCGGCCACAGCCAGGATCGCCCCGGTGCCGGGGGGCAGGATCGCGTCGAAGCGATCCACGCCGAACATCCCCAGATTCGAAAGGGTGAAGGTGCCGGTGCTGTACTCCTCGGGCTGCAGCTGCTTGCTGCGGGCCCGGGCCACCAGATCGGCCCAGCTGCGCGCCAGGGCATAGATGTCAGTGCTGTCGGCATTGGCGAGCACCGGGGTAATCAGGCCCCCGTCCTCCATGGCCACCGCCACGGCCACGTTCACGGCCGTGGGATAGGCCATGGCACTGCCGTCGGCGGCGGTGGCCGCGTTCACCTGGGGGTGGCGGGCCAGGGTCACCGCCACCGCCTTGGCCAGCAGAGCCGTCATCGTGACCCCCTTGCTCTTCACCTGCTTGTAGAAGGCATCCAGCTTGGTGGTGGTGATCGTGTAGCCCACGCGGAACGTGGGCACCGCCAGGCTGGCGAGCATGTTGCGGTTGACCGCGTTCTGCAGGGTGTTGAAGGCGACGGCCTCACCCGGGCGGCCGAAGGTCTGCCCGGCGGGGGCGGGGGCCGGAGCAGCGGCACCGTTTCCAGACGCCGCGGCAGCCGGCGCCGACCCCTCGGCCACCCGGGGCACGGTGATGGGCTGGCCGGTCGCGGCCAGCACGTCCTCGGCCTGGATGCGGCCGTGGGGGCCGCTGCCCCGCAGGGCTCCGAGATCCACCCCGAGCTGACCGGCCAGCTTCCTGGCCCGTGGGGTGGCCACCACGCGGCCGCTGGCGGTGGAGGCCGGGGCCATCGCCGGGACCGCCAGCGGGGCTGGAGCGGCCGGAGCCGGAGCCGGAGCCGGAGATGGTGCAGGGGTGACGGCGGGTGTGGGCACCGGAGCCGGGGGCGCCGCCGGGTGAGCCGCGGGCGGCGGCGTGGTGGCAACCGGCGCCGGGGCGGCGGCCGGCGCTGCAGGAGCTGCCGCGGCGGCGGCGGCGATCTCCTCCTCGGTCTCGACGATCAGGCCGATCGTCTCGCCCACGGGGGCGGTACCGCCGGCCGGCATCAGCACGGCGGCGAGGAAGCCCTCCTGAAAGGCCTCCACGTCCATGTCGGCCTTGTCGCTCTCCACCACCAGCACCGACTCACCGCGCTCGACGCGGTCGCCGGGCTGCTTGAGCCATTCCACGATCTTGCCCTCCGTCATCGTGGAGGAGAGGGCGGGCATGAAGATTTCGTGGGTGGCCAACGGAGTGCGCCGCGCGGTTTGGGCGGATTTTACGAGGCGCCTTCGATCGCCTCGATCACGCCGTCGCGCACCAGCACGGAAGCCTGCAGCTTCTGCACCAGGTTGTCGCCCACCTGCACCTCGCAGAAGCTCTCCAGCTGCCCCTGCTCCACGATCTGCTCCATCTCCAGTTCGCGCACCTGGCGCTGCTGCTCGAGGATCTGCCGCTTCTGATCCTCGAGCTCGGCGCGCTTGGCGGCCACCTGCTGCTGCACCGAGGCCACCTGGTCCTGCACCCGCGGATCGAGGGGGTTGATGCTCTGGCGGCGGATCTCGTCCACCAGCTGCTGGCCCTCCTGCTCCAGCTGGGCCAGCTGGCCATCGCTGGCCACCAGGGCGTTACTGAGCTCGCGCTCGGCATCCTCCTTCCAGCGGGGGGTGACCACCGCCCGCACGGTGATGGAGCGCTTGATCGACAGACTGCCGTTGGCCATGCGGGGAGAAAAGCAATGGTCAGGCTCTCAGCGGCCGGGGTGCAGGTCAACCGGCGGTTGCCCGCACCCCCGCCAGCTCAGCTGTAGAGAGCCTCGATCACGGCCGCATCACGGCTGGCAATCCGGTCGCGCCGCTGCTTGAGGGTCTGTGTGAGCAGACCGTTCTCCAGGCTGAAGGGCTCCACCAGGGCCACCCCGCCCAGGCGCTCATCGGGCCGGGAGCCGGGTCGGTCCGCCAGCAGCCGGTTGCACTCCCGGGTCAGGGCCCGCAGCAGGGCAGGCTCGGCAGGGGCCTCGGCGTTCCAGCCCAGACCGGCGGCCGAGGCGAAGGCCTCCAGAGCCTCGGGCCTGGGCACCAGCAGCCCCCCAAGCTGCTTGCGGTCCTGCCCCACCAGCATCACCTGCTCGATCAGGGGGCTGGCCACCAGGGCGTCCTCGAGCGGCCCCGGCTCGATGTTCTCGCCACTGCTGAGCACGATCGTGTCCTTGGCCCGACCGGTCAGCACCAGGGAGCCGTCGGGAAGGAGATGGCCGAGATCGCCGGTGTCGAACCAGCCCTCCCCATCGAGCACCTTGGCGCTGGCCTCGGGCTTGCGCCAGTAGCCGCCCATCACCTGGGGACCGCGGGCCAGCACCAGGCCGCGCCGGCCGACCGCCACGGGCTGATGGGTTTCGGGATCGGCGATGCGGATCGCCGTGCCGGGCAGGGGCTGGCCCGCACTGCCGCGCCGGTTGGCCCAGGGGCGCCGGCAGGTGAGCACCGGGCTGGTTTCGGTGAGGCCGTAGCCCACCAGCAGCTCGATGCCGATCGCCTCGAAGAAGGCGTCCACGTGCAGGGCCAGGGCACCGCCGCCACTGATGGCCGTGCGCAGCCGCCCCCCCACCAGCTGGCTGCGCACCTTCGGCCAGAGCACGGCCTCCGCCAGGCGGTGCAGCGGCCAGCGCAGCAGCGCCTCCACCGCGGCGCACACCCGGGTGGGCAGGGGCTCATGGCGCAGGGTGAGATCCCGGGCCCGTCGCCGGGCCAGGGCCTGGGCGCGGCTGTTGGCGAGCGCAGCGCGCAGCAGACGCTGGCGGGAAGTGGGCATGGCCCGGAGGGCGTCCTCGAAGCCGGAGAGGATCGCCTCCCACAACCGGGGAACGCTGATCAGGTAATGGGGCCGCACCCGCTGCAGATCGGGGCGCAGGTGCTTGAGGGTGGTGTAGCTCTGATGGCAGCCGCAGGCCAGCAGGAAGTACTCGGCACTGCGCTCGTAGGAATGCCAGATCGGCAGCACGCTCACCACCCGGTCGCCGGGGTGGGGGGTGACCGCCACGCCGAGGTGGCGCAGCTGGTGCAGCAGGTTGGCGTGGGTGAGCGGCACGCCCTTGGGCTGGCCGGTGGTGCCCGATGTGTAGAGGATGGTGGCCAGCTGGCCGGGGTCGGCCGGGGGCTGGGGAGCGGCTCGACCTGCCGCCAGCGCTGCCCGGCCGCGCTCCATCAGCGCCTCCCAGTCCAGCAGCACCAACCCCTCCGCCCCCTCAAGCGCGGCAGCGGAGGGGAGGTCACCCTCCAGCACCAGCACGAAGGCCAGAGCCGAACGCTGGGCCCCATCGAGCTGGAGCCTCTTGAGCAGGGCAACGGTCTCCACCACCAGACCCATCGCCCCGGAGTCGTCGAGGATGTAGCGCAGTTCTTCCACCGGCGCGGCACTGCCCCGCACGGCATCGGCGGCACCGCAGCGCATCACCCCCTGGTCCACCTGCAGCCAGCGGGGGCTGTTCTCGGCGAAGAGGGCCACCACCGAACCGGGGCCGACCCCAAGGGCCGCCAAGCCAGCCGCACTCTGCTCGATGGCCTGGTGCAGCTGGCGGAAGCTCAGCGTGGCTGGCGTGGGGACATGGGGCGCCTCCAGCGCCGGGGCATCGCCGTAGAGCCGGGCCAGGGGAGCCCAGAGGCCATGGATGGCTGTGAGCCCGCTCCAGTCGGTGCGCAGGGCCAGAGCCTGCTGGTCGCGGTGACTGCCGCTCCAGTGGATCTCAGCCAGGCCCCCGGCGCCGGCGAGGCGCCGGGGGGCGGAAGCGGCCACAGCGGTGTCTGGCGCCACGACAGGGATGGGGAGATTGCCACCACGGTTACCACCCTTCCAGCTGCTCGTGGTGCCGGGGGGGCCGCAGCGTCAGATGGAACTGCCGGGCGAAGGCCTGCAGCAAGGGAACCCGCAGCTGCTGGGCCGTCAGTCCGGGGCGGACATCCACCAGGCGGCCCACCGGCCGGTCCGCCAGGCCGCAGGGCACCACCGCCTGGAACCCCGACAGGTCGGCCTCCACGTTGAGGGCGAGGCCGTGCTGGCTGATCCAGCGGCGGGCGCCCACGCCGATCGCCGCCACCTTGCGCCCCTGCAGCCACACCCCGGTGAGACCGTCGATGCGCTCTCCCTGGAGTCCCAGGCCGGCCAGAAGGTCGATCACCACCTGTTCGAGCGCCCGCAGGTAGAGGTGCAGATCCTCCCCGTGGCGCCGCAGGTTGAGCACCGGATAGAGCACCAGCTGGCCCGGAGCGTGGTGCGTCACCTCACCGCCCCGGTCGATCCGGTGCAGCGGCAGGGGCGAGGCCTGGGCAGGAAAGCGGAGGAAGGCCTCGGAGGCGCCGCGGCCCAGGGTGTAGCAGGGCAGATGCTCCAGCAGCATCACCGCATCCGGCCCCTGGGGAGTGGCGAGGAGGCGCTGCTGAAGCTGCCGCTGGGCCTGCCAGGCGGGCTCGAAGGCCACGGGCCGCGGCGCTTCGAAAAGGATTGCGTCGAGCTGGGAGACCACGGGCCGGCGTTCCTAGCGTTGGATCAGGCCAGCAACGGAGGTAGCTGCCAACTGATGAAACTGCTGATTCATGGCCGCAATCTGGAGGTGACCCCCGCCATCCGGGAGTACACCGAAACCAAACTCACCCGCGCCATCACCCACTTCGAGGGGATGGTCAAGGAAGCTGACGTGCACCTGTCCGTGGCCCGCAATCCGCGGGTTCCCCAGCAGATCGCCGAGGTCACCATGTTCGCCAACGGCACCGTGATCCGGGCCCAGGAGCACAGTGACAACCTCTACGCCAGCATCGATCTGGTGGCGAGCAAGCTCACCCGCCAGCTCAACCGCTACAAGGAACGGGTGCACGAGCGGCACCAGGGTCCGGTGCACCGCTCGGCGCGGGATGAGGAGGCCGGCGCCGCCAGCCTGCCGCCGCCCGGCAGCAGCCTCACCGATGGCAAGGAGCCCGAGCTGCCCAGCCGGGGCGTGCGACGCAAGTACTTCGCCATGCCGCCCATGAGCCTGGATGAGGCCCTGCACCAGCTGGAGCTGATCGACCATGACTTCTACGTGTTCCGGGAGGCCGAGAGCGGACAGATCCAGGTGGTGTACCACCGCAACCATGGAGGATTCGGGGTGATCCAACCGAAGGATGCGTGACCCGCGACCTCCCCGACCTGGCTCCCCTGATCGACCACGCCCTGCTGGACCCCCTGCAGGGGGCCGAGGCCATCCACCGCTGCTGTGATGAGGCCCGCCACTACGGCTTCGCCGGGGTGTGCGTGGCCTCCCGCTGGGTCGCCGAAGCGCGGCGACGCCTGCCGATCGAGGCCCAGGGCCGGGGCACCACGCCCCGGCTGATCAGCGTGGTGGGATTCCCGTTCGGAGCCGTTCCCAGCGCGGTGAAGCGGGCCGAGGCCGAGGCCGCCGCCGACGCCGGGGCCGATGAGCTGGATGTGGTTCCCGATTTCGGCGCCCTGGTGGACGGCAACAGCACGGCGGTGCTCGATGAGCTCGCCGCCATCTGCGAACTGGGCCCGGCCGTGAAGGTGATCCTGGAGGCCGGACGGCTGGAGCCGGAGCCGCTGGCCCTGCTGGTGGAGATCAGCATCGATGCCGGGGCCCGCTTCCTCAAGACCGGCAGCGGCTTCGGACCGCCCGTGACCATCGATCAGGTGAAGCACCTGCAGGAGCTGGCCCGGGGCCGGGCCGGGGTGAAGGCCTCCGGTGGCATCGCGGCGCTGGAGCAGGCTCTGGAGCTGGTGGAGGCAGGCGCCAGCCGGCTCGGCACCAGCCGCGGGGTGGCGCTGATGCAGGCCCTGCGGACCTGATGCCCCGGTGCCCGAGACCCAGCTGGAAGGATTGGCGCTGAGCTGCAGGCCCCTCGGGGAGAGTGACCGGCTGCTCACCCTGTTGAGCGAAGAGGACGGGTTGACCCGCCTGGCGGTGCCGGGGGCCCGCAAGCCCCGCAGCAGCCTCGCCGCGGCCGTGCCTCTGGCCCACCTCCGCCTGCAGGTGGGGGGACGCTCCGGGCTGCGGCGGGTGCGCCAGCTGCGGGTGGTGCGCAACTACAGCCAGCTGGCGGAACGGCTCGAAACCCTGGCCGCCGCCCAGGCCCTGGCCGAGCTCTGTCTGGGGCTGGTGCCGGGCGACGCCCCGGCCCCGGGGATGCTGGGCTCGATGCTGATGCAGCTGGGCAGGCTCGAGCAGCAGGTGCGCGAACGCTCCGACAGCCTCGAGGCCCTGGCCCTGGCCGTGCAGGGGTCGGTGCACCTGCTGGCCCTCGGCGGCTACGCGCTGCCGCTGGTGCAGTGCAGCCGCACAGGCCAGAGGCTCGATCCTCCCCTGGGCAACTGGGACTGGCGGTGCAGCCTGGTGCCCAGCGAAGGGTTCGTGCTCGGTGCCGTGGCCGGAGCGCGGGTGGTGCTCAATGCCTCGGAACTGGCCCTGCTGCAGCGGCTGCCCCGGCCGGCCCTGCCCCGCCGCCGCGACGGGTCCCTGATGGGCCCGGAGGCGGTGTGGCTGCATCTGCTGGAACTGGTGGAGTGCTGGTGCGGGGAGCACCTGCAACGGCGGCCGCGCGCCTTCCGTCTGCTGCGCCTGGGGCTGCAGTCCGCCCCTGCGTCATCATGAGCACCCCTTCCCGTGGCAGGTCCAGGTTGTCCGGCCGTCCTCAGGGCTCCGCACCCGCAGCGGCCAGCGGCCTGCAGGCCGTGCTGGCCCTGCCGGACTTCCGCCTGCTCTGGCTGGGGCAGATCTTCTCCCAGCTGGCGGACAAGTTCTACATCGTGCTGATGGTGTTCCTGATCGCCCAGACCTGGGTGCAGGGAGTGCCGGATGCCAATCCCGCCCTGGCCGAGGCCGCCTCGGCGATCCGCATGGATCTTCCCGAGACCCGGGCCCAGATGATCACTCTGCTGGCCACCGGCATCTACGTGGCCAACACCGTGCCGGCCATGCTGCTCGGCACTGTTGCCGGCGTCTGGGCGGATCGCTGGCCCAAGCGCACCGTGATGGTGGCCTCCAACGGCCTGCGGGCCGCTCTCGTGCTGGCCGTGCCGCTCTGCCTGGTGCAGAGCCCGCTCTGGCTGGGACTGAGCGTGGGCTACTGGGGGCTGGTGCTGATGACCTTCCTGGAGTCGGTGCTCACCCAGTTCTTCGCGCCGGCGGAGCAGGCGGCCATCCCCAAGCTGGTGCCACCCCAGCATCTGCTCGCGGCCAATTCGCTCTACCAGGCCACCAGCATGGCCGCCACGATCGTGGGGTTCGCCCTTGGCGATCCGATCCTGCGCCTGTTGCGCAGCGCCCTGGCGGGTCTCGGCATCGACGGGGGCGAGTTCCTGCTGCTGCCGGCCTGCTACGGCCTGGCCGCCGTGACGATCTCGCGAATCCGCTGGCAGGAATCTCCCCGCCAGACCAGCCGCAGCTCGGTGTGGGAAGAGATCCAGCAGGGTGTGGCCGTGCTGCGGGAGCGCCCCAGGGTGGCGAGTGCCATGGGACAGCTGGTGCTGCTCTACAGCCTGCTGGCGGCCCTCTACGTGCTGGCGATCAGCCTGGCCTCGGCGGTGCAGGGCCTGGGTCCCACCCGGTTCGGCACCCTCCTGGCCATGAGTGGGCTGGGCCTGGCCGTCGGGGCCGTGGCGGTGGCCCAGCTGGGGCAGCTGCTCAACCGGCGACACCTGGCGGCAGCCGGGCTGGCCACGATCGGCTGGAGTCTGCTGCTGCTGGGCCAGCTGCGGGGCAATCTCACCTTCACCCTGCTGCTCTGCGCCGTGCTGGGGGTGGGGGCCGCCATGCTGGCCATCCCGGCCCAGACCACCATCCAGGAAGACACTCCTGAAGCGATGCGGGGCAAGGTCTTCGGCCTGCAGAACAACCTGATCAACATCGCCCTGAGTCTTCCCCTGGTGCTGGCGGGCACGGTGGTGAGCCGCTGGGGCCTGCTGCCGGTGCTCTGGGCCCTGGCCTCCATCGCCCTGCTGGCGGCTCTGGCGGAGCGTCCATGGCGGCGCTGTTAGCGTCGGACTGGTCGCACGAGGCTGGGTGGCTCACATTGCCTGGCTAGGCAAGAAATCTCCTTTCTGCGGCAACGTCACCTACGGCCTCACCACGACGCACGCCCTCAGGGAGCGGGGCCACAGCATCAGCTTCATCCACTTCGACACCCCCCCCGGCCAGATGGGGCGCCAGCCGGTGGAGGTGGCGGCCAGCGGTGGAAAGGGTCGCCCGCGCCGGCTGCGCCAGGGCGCCGGCTCCAGCTCCGGCCCCGGAGCCGGCACCCTGCGGCGGCGCAGCCGGACCGACGCGCCGGCCACCGAGTCGGCCGACCCGGAGGTGACGCTGCCCTACCTGGTGAAGTCGCAGGTTTACACCATCCCCTCCCCCGGGGCCCAGCGGGAGCTGCGGGAATCCCTGGAGCGCCTGCGGCCGGATCTGGTGCACGCCAGCCTCACCCTCTCGCCGCTCGATTTCCGCCTGCCCGATCTCTGCCAGCAGCTGCAGCTGCCGCTGGTGGCCACATTCCATCCCGCCTTCGACGCCGGACTGCGCAACCTCACAGCCGGCACCCAGCAACTCACCTACCAGCTCTACGCCCCCACCCTGGCCCGCTTCGACCGGGTGATCGTGTTCTCAGAGCTGCAGGCCGACGTCCTGCTGCGGCTGGGGGTGCAGGCCGAGCGCCTGGCCGTGATTCCCAACGGCGTGGACACGGCCCTCTGGCAGCCGGCCAGCGGGCCACCCTCGGCGGAACTGGCGGCCCTCCAGCAGCGGTTCGCCGGGCGACGGGTGTTTCTCTACATGGGGCGGATCGCCACCGAGAAGAACGTGGAGGCCCTGCTCAAGGCCTGGCGGCTGGTGCGGCCGGCCGGCTGCGTGCTGGTGATCGTGGGCGATGGCCCCCTGCGCTCCGCCCTCCAGGGCAGCAGCGAGGAGTCGGATGTGGTGTGGTGGGGCTACGAGCCGAACCTGGCCACGCGGGTGGCCCTGCAACAGCTGGCTGAGGTGTTCCTGCTGCCCTCGCTGGTGGAGGGCCTGTCGCTGGCCCTGCTGGAGGCGATGGCCAGCGGCACCGCCTGCGTGGCCACCGATGCCGGAGCCGACGGCGAGGTGCTCGAGGGGGGAGCCGGCATCGTGATCAGCACCCAGGGCGTGACCACCCAGCTGCGCACCCTGCTGCCGGTGCTCCATGACCAGCCGGTGCTGACCGCCGAACTCGGGCGGCGGGCCCGGGCCCGGGCCCTGGAGCGCTACACCCTGGAGAACAACCTCAACACCCTCGAGCAGCTCTACGCCGAGTTGGTGGGCAGCCGCACCGTGGCGGCTTGAGCCAGCGCCAGGCACCTGCGGCACTGGGGCTAGGTCAGGCCCCGGTCCAGGGTGTCCTGCAGGCCATCGGCCACCGCGGCGGTGAGGGCCTCCACGGCGGCGCGTCGATCCTGGCGGTAGGCCCCATGGCGGCCGGTGACATCGATGGCCGGCCCCACCTGCAGCACGGCCCGGCAGGGGCCCAGCGAAGGAGGGCGGGCATCCGGGCGGCCCTCGAGCCAGGCCACCGACTGCCACAGGATCTGCAGCAGCTCGGCGTAGCGATCCGGCGTGGGCCTCTCCGCCACATAGCGTCCATTGATGGCGGTGAACGGTTCCACCAGCCGCATGTGGTCCAGGCAGAGGCTCGCCTCGGCCGCGGTCCAGTCGGCCAGGCCCCGACCCACCGGGGAGAGGGCCGGCAGGTCGCCCCGGTAGATGCGCTCCCAGCCAGCCTGCTCGATGCGACGGCAGCGCTCCTGCAGGGTGCCCTGGGAGCGGAGGCCGAAGCGGGCCTCCACCAGCTCCAGCACCTGATCGCGCAGCCGCGCCATGCGGTCCTGGAAGGGGGCGGCAGCATCGAACTGGAGGCCGTGGGCCTGCCGGTAGAACCGCTCCAGCTCGCTCAGCATCACCTCGGCCAGGGCCACCAGCCGGGCGTAGCGGCGGTCCTCCTCGCGCGTCGCCTCCGTCCGGGACTCGGGCCCCGGCCCGGGTGACACCGGGACCGGGGCAGGCAGGCCGAGCCGCCGCTCCAGGAGCGTCAGGATCCGCTCGATCCGCGGCCAGCTGGGGCGCAGCAGCGGGTAACGCAGGCCGATCGGCACGATCACCACCCGCTCGCAGCGGCGGGCGGACTCCAGATCCTCACAGGCCCAGAAGGCGAGCTGGGCCAGGCCAGGCTCCAGCGGGCTGATCAACTCCCCATGGCCATTGGTGGCCCCTTCCGGGGCGATGGCGAGGGGGAAGGGGCCGTCCACCGCCAGCTCACGGGCCATGCGAAGCGCCTGGCGGTCGAGCTTGCCGCGCTGAATCGGCACCCCGCCGAGGCTGCAGAGCACCCATCCCACCAGGGCGCCGGCCCAGAGGGGGATGCCGCGGTCGTAGAGGAACTGGGCATGCACCGGAGGCCTCAGGGGCCGGCCCAGGCGGCGGGCCAGGCTCGGCACCGCGCACCAGAACAGCCAGGCCAGCACCAGGGGATCCCGGGTGCTGGGGTGCCGGAAGGCCAGAAACAGCCGCACCCGACCCTGCTGCTGCGCCTCGAACCAGCCGGCCAGCTCAGCGACACCCTCGGCCTGCAGCCGCGCCACCCCATGGCTGCGCAGCAGCACGGGCAGCAGCAGACGCACCAACCAGCGCACCCAGCCCCGCCGGGCCGGGGGGATGAAGCTGAGGGGGGGCTGGGCCTCCGCCAGACGCAGGCGCGGCATGGCCGGGTACCTCCTTCAGCCCAGCTCGGCGCAGCAGGCCGCGAAGGCCTCCGCCGGATCGGGCGCCGCCGTGATCGGCCGGCCCACCACCAGCTGGCTCGCCCCGGCGGCCAGGGCCTGGCCGGGAGTCATGGTGCGCCGCTGGTCGCCGCTGGCGACGCCGGCCGGCCGGATCCCCGGGGTCACCAGCCGGAACGGCTCGGGATGGGCCTGGCGCAGGAGCGCCACCTCCAGCGGTGAGCAGACGGCACCTCCGATTCCCGCTTCCGCCGCCAGGGCGGCGAGGCGGGGCACATGCCGCTCCACCGGTTCCTGCACAGCCAGTTCCGCCTGGAAGCGGTGGGGATCCCAGCTGGTGAGCACGGTCACGGCCAGCAGGCATGGGCAGGGGAGTCCAGCCTCCGCAGCCCCCTGGTCGGCGGCGGCCTGGGCGGCCGCCAGGGCCTCGCTGCCGGCCGCGGCATGCACGGTGATCAACTGGGCACCGAGGGCTGCCGCCCGGCGGCAGGCCCCGGCCATGGTGGCCGGGATGTCGTGGAACTTCAGATCGAGGAACACCTGCAGGCCCGCCTCGCGCAGCCGGAGCACCACGGAGGGGCCTGCGTTGACGAACAGCTCCAGGCCCACCTTCACCCAGCGCAGGTCGGGGATGGCCGCCACCAGCCGCCCCGCTCGGTCGGGCTCCATGCCGTCGAGGGCCAGGATGAGGCGATCGGCGCTATCCAAGGCCCCCGGCACCGGCGCAGCTGAGCGCACCCTAGGTGTCACCCCCCGACCAGACGGCGAAAGGTCTTCTTACCCAGCTGAATCACCTTGCCCTCCAGGTCGGCGGCCGAGGCGAAAGTCTGGTTCGGGTCCACCAGCTTCACTCCGTCCAGCCGCACCCCGCCCCCCTGGATCTGGCGGCGGGCTTCGCTGCTGCTGCCACAGAGACCGAGGGCACTGAGCAGGTAGAACGCCCGGGCCGGGAAGTTCACCGCCGCCAGGGAGGCCTCCGGCACCGCCGCCGCCGCTGCGTGCTGCCCGGCGGCGGCGCCCACCAGCGTGGCCGCATCCCGCTGGGCCTGGTCGGCGGCGCTGGCGCCATGGCGCTGGCGGGTGATGTCGAGGGCCATCGCCTTCTGGCGCTCGCGGGGATTGGGGGGCAGGGCACGCAGATCGAGATCCGTCAGCAGCGTCAGATAGGTGTCCACCACCGCATCAGGCACCTTCTCCAGCTTCGAATACATCGAGAGGGGATCCTCACGCAGCCCCACGGTGTTGCCGAGGCTCTTGCTCATCTTCTGCACCCCATCGAGGCCCGGCAGGATCGGCAGCAGCAGGCCGAACTGGGGCCGCTGGCCGAAATGCCGCTGCAGGTCGCGGCCCATGGCCACGTTGAACTTCTGGTCGGTGCCACCCAGTTCCACATCCGCCTGGATCGCCACCGAGTCGTAGCCCTGCAGCAGCGGGTAGAGAAACTCATGCAGGGAGATGGGCGTGCCGGAGCCGTAGCGTTTCGAGAAATCGTCCTTGGCCAGCATCTGCCCCACCGTGGAGGTGCCCAGCAGCTCGATCACCTGCGGCAGGGCCAGGCCCGCCAGCCACTCGCTGTTGCGGCGCACCTCGAGCCTTCCAGGGGTTTCGAAGTCGAGCAGGGACTGATCCCTCGACTGCCCCAGGCCCAGTTGCAGCAGATAGGTTTCGGCGTTGGCCTCCACCTCGGCGGCGCTCAGCTGCACCCGGGTGGAGCTCTTGCCGGTGGGGTCGCCGATGCGGGCGGTGAAGTCGCCGATGATCAGCACGGCCGTGTGGCCGGCATCCTGGAAGGCCCGCAGCTTGCGGAACAGCAGGGAATGGCCGAGGTGGATGTCGGCGCCGGTGGGATCGATGCCCAGCTTCACCCGCAGCGGGCGGTCGTTCCTGCTGGCTTCCGCCAGCCGGGCCGCCAGGGCGGAATCGCCAGGGTCGGCGACGCCCATAACCTCCTGCCCGGCGGACTCACTCTCCAGCGGCGGGGGGTCGGCGTCGGGGAACAGATCGGCGATGCCGCGCTCCAGCCAGGCCGGAAGATTCGCTCTGCCCTCTGCCATCGGCATGCCCTGCTCAGCGGCGGATCGTAGGCAGGGGAGGGCCGACGGCCCCGTTCAGGGCTGGGCTTCCAGCTGCCCCTTCATGCGCTCCAGGGTCTGCTCCATCTGGGCGAACATCGTTTCGGGGGTGAGGCCGAACTGTCCGAGCTGGGTGCGCAGCTGCTCGATGGTGAGCTTGGCCTGGAAGTCCTCGGAGAGTTCGAAGCGTTTCATGAACACGCGGTAGCGCTCCATCATTTCCTCCATGCGCTCGATGTAGAGCTTCTTCCCCTCCCGATCGAACTTGCCGTAGTCGCTGCCGAGCTGCATCAGCTGCTGATAGTCCAGGAACAGCCGTTTGGCTTCGTCCTGCACGATCTCGGAATCGAAGAAGGCCATCAGCAGGCGACCACCACAAGACTGCACAGGATCAATTGTGAGCGGCCGCTCACGGCTGCGGGAGTGCGGATTGGCGTAATCGGGGCGTGATCAGGGCGTCATCAGGGCGTCCTTGGAGCGCGGTCAGAGCGGGTGAACCGGCGGCGGATCAGCCATTGGATCAGCCATTGCACGGGGCCGGCCCAGGGAACCATGCCAGCCATGGCGTCCGGCACGGTTGGCCCTGCGGATCCGGGGGTGCGGTCATCCGCGGCGATCGCAGCCACCATGGGCGCAGTGGCCTGGGCGGCAGTTCCGGGCCTTCGCCTCCGGTTCTGCGCCCAGCCACCGTGAACTACACCCCCCTGCTGACGGCGCTCCGGGATCGGGGCCGCCAGACCGCCGCCCTGCTGAAGAACCGGCGGATGGTGCTCTGCCTCGGCAACCGGGTGAGTCTGGGGGCCTTCCTGGCCGGTTCCCTGGCCCAGGATGCGGTGGTGGGAGCCGCCACGACGGCGAGCGAGGGGCTGGAGCTGGTGGAGCGCCTCTCGCCGGATCTGCTGGTGGTGAGCGACGCGCTGGAGCAGGGCAACGGCATCGACCTGCTGCTGACCTTGAAGGCCCGACGCCCGCAGCTGGCCACGGTGCTGCTGGTGAGCCGCGAGCAGCGCTGGCATCGGCTGCAGGAGGCGGTGGCGGCCGGCTGCGAGAGTCTGGTGGCCGAATCCCGTTTCGGCCAGGGCTGCGGGCTGGCCGCCGTGCAGGCCGTGTGCTGCGGTGGGGTCTACATCGACCAGACCCTGCGCACGGTGGTGCAGGGCATCCCCCAGAACCAGCGCCCCCTGGAGCCGCTCACGCCACGGGAGCTGGAGGTGCTGGCCCAGGTGGCCCGGGGCTGCAGCAACGTCGAGATCGCCGGCAGCCTCTACCTGAGCGTTGACACGGTAAAGACCCATCTGCAGAACGTTCTGCGCAAGCTGCCGGCCAGGGACCGGGCCCACGCCGCCGTGCTCGGGGTGTGCTGGGGGCTGATCGGCTGGCCCGACCCCTGAAGCTGCCGCTAGCTTCGGCCCCACGACCCCAGAGCGTTTCCACCCATGGCCCGACGCCACTGGCTGGACCCCCTGGCGCGGCAGCTGCTCGTGGCCACAGGGCAGATTCCACCCAGCCCGCGACCCGCCTCAGACAAGACCTTGGCGGACGGGAACGCCGCAGACGAGGCGGCGGCTCAGGAGGGCAGCACAGAAGAGGCCGTGGAGCTGGAGCTGCTGGCCCTCAAGCTGCGCCAGGACCCGCATCGGCCGCTCCTCGATGCCGTGGAGGTCCGGCGGGCGGCGGCCCTGGGCTGGCGGCTGGATGTGAACCGGGCCACCGCGGCCGACTGGGGGCGGCTGCCCGGCATCCAGGCCCAACAGGTGGACCTGCTGCTGCGTCTCCAGGCCGGCGGGATTCAGCTCAGCGGCCCGGACGATCTGCATGAGGCCCTCGAATGGCCGGCCGATCGGGTCGCCGCCTGGCTGCCGGTGCTGGAGTTCCGCTGGTACGGCGAAGCCCCCCCGGCGGCGGGGGCCTCGCCGATCGATGTGAACCGGGCGACGGGCACGGCCCTGGAGGCCCTGGGGCTCAGCCCGGACCAGCGCCTGCGCCTGCAGCGCGAGCGGGCCCGCCGCCCCTTCCGCGATCTGGCCGAGCTGCAGCAGCGCCTGCAGCTGCCGTCGTCCCTGGTGGAAGGCTGGATCGGCCGGGTGCGCTTCAGTGCAGGCCCCACCGGGCCCGTGCTGCCCCTGGCCAGGCGCAGCTGAGCGATGGCACGTCAGGGCGATCTGTTCGCGGCGGCGACCCCGCTCGGGGGCGCGGTTCCCGGGGAGTCGCTGCCGATCCAGCAGCACCAGCTGCAGGCCTGGCGGCTTCAGATCGCGGCCTTCCAGGCTCCGCTCTTCCAGCAGGCGGCGCCTGCCCTGGCCCAGCCCTCACTGTTCGGCGGAGAGCCCGTTGCTGCGCTGCCCGATCCGATGCGGCTGCAGCCGCAATCGCTGCAGTTCTGGCGCTGGCCCGAGCCGCCCCAGCGGGGGGCCGCCCTCTACTTCGTCACCGATGCGCCGGCGGATCTTCCCGCGCCGCTGCTGCTCTACGTGGGGGAAACCGGCCAGGCCGGACGGCGCTGGAAGGGGGATCACGACTGCAAGGGCTACCTGGCGGCCTACGGCGAAGCCCTGGCCAAGGCCGGGCTTCACGGGGTGCTCAGCATCCGGTTCGACCTCGATGTGCCCGCCGCGGTCCGCCCCCGCCGGGCCCTGGAACAGGCTCTGATCCGGCACTGGCAGCCACCGTTCAACAAGGAGACCCGCAGCCGCTGGGCCACCCCGTTCACGGCCGGATCCCAGTCCTGACCCTGGCTACGATCGGCGTTCCCAAGGCCGATCCATGGAGTTTCGCTGCATCCCTGACCCACTGAGCAGCCTGCTGAAAGGGATGGGTGAGGGGGCGGGAACCGAGGGAGCCCTTGGCGAAGGCCTTGCGCTGGATGCGCTGGTGGTGGGGCTGTTCGCCGCGGCCGAGGCTGCCCCGGCCATGCCTGAGGGCCTGGGCGAGGCGCTGGGTGCGGATCTGGCCGGCTGGCTGGAACGGCGCGGGTTCAAGGCCAAGGCGGGAGAGTGCGTCAGCCTGCAACGCTTTGGCCAGAGCCCCGGCACCGTGATTCTGGTGGGACTCGGAGAGGAAGCGTCCTACGGGCTTTCCAGCCTGCAGGAGGCCGCCGCCGCAGGGGCCCGTGCAGCCGCCGACAGCCGCGCCACGACGATGGGGCTGGCCATTCCCGCCGGTCCCCTGCCGCTGGAGGCCGCAGCCCAGGCCATCGCCGGAGCCGTGCGCCTCAGCCTCTATGAGGACCAGCGCTTCAAGAGCGAGCCCAAGCCCGGCCGGCAGCCCGAGCGGGTGGTCCTGGTGGGTCTGCCCGCCGACGCCGCGGCTGGCCTGAGCGCCATGGAGGCCACCTGCGCAGGGGTGGAACTGGCCCGCCAGCTGGTGGCCGCGCCCCCCAACGTGGCCACCCCCCAGCACCTGGCGGACACCGCCGGGGCCATCGCCAAGGACTTCGGCCTCAGCCTGCAGGTGCTGGAGCGGGCGGACTGCGAAGCCCTCGGCATGGGGGCCTACCTGGGGGTGGCCCAGGGGTCCGATCTGCCGCCCAAATTCATCCACCTCACCTACCGCCCGGAAGCCGGCGCCAGCCGGCGGGTGGTGCTGGTCGGGAAGGGACTCACCTTCGATTCCGGCGGCTACAACCTCAAGACCGCCGGCTCCCAGATCGAGATGATGAAGTACGACATGGGAGGCAGCGCAGCGGTGCTGGGGGCGGCTCGGGCGATCGCCCAGCTGAAACCCGCGGACGTGGAGGTGCACGTGATCGTGGCCAGCTGCGAAAACATGATCAGCGGCGGTGCGGTTCACCCCGGTGACATCCTCACCGCCTCGAACGGCAAGACGATCGAGATCAACAACACCGACGCGGAAGGGCGCCTCACCCTGGCCGATGCCCTTGTGTACGCCTGCCGGCTTGAGCCCGATGCGATCGTGGATCTGGCCACCCTCACCGGAGCCTGCGTGATCGCGCTGGGCGATGAGATGGCCGGCCTGTGGAGCAACCACGACGGCCTGTCGGGCGCCCTCGTCGAAGCGGGCGAGGCCAGCGGCGAGAGCCTGTGGCCGATGCCGCTGCGTTCCTCCTACAAGAAGGGCCTCAAGAGTGGCGTGGCCGACCTCAAGAACACCGGCCCCCGCCCGGGTGGCTCGATCACTGCAGCCCTGTTCCTCCAGGACTTCGTGAGTGGCGCCATCCCCTGGGCCCACATCGACATCGCCGGGACCGTCTGGACCGACAAGGGCCGCAGCCTGGACCCCTCCGGAGCCACCGGCTTCGGCGTGCGCACCCTGGTGGCCTGGGTGTGCGGCGGTGCTCCCCTGGAGGCCACCTAGGTTTGGGGGCCATGTCCGGAGGCTGGCCCCCATGGCCGTGAAGAAGATTCGCTGGTACGTGAAGGCTCAGCTCGGCGTGCTCCTTCTGCCGGCCGGCCTCTGTCTGTTCGGCGAAGCCGTGATTCGCCGGGGCATCCAGGTGCTGGCCGCCACCAGCCGGGTTGAAGGCATGACCGACCCCGGGCCATGGTTCTGGTACGGAACCCTGGGCCTGGTCCTGATCAACGCCGGCGTGGGGCTGATGGTGGAGAGCGGCCTGCTCCGGGGCTATCCGCGCCAGCCCTGAGGGGAGCCTCCGATGAGGACTCCCCAGGCCAAACCTCAGGCTGCGATCGGCCCGGATGCGGCCATCACAGCGGAGCCATGGGCGCCGCGCAGGGCCTGCGGCGACTCGAGGGCATGGATCTGCCAGCGGGCCCGCTCGCTGCAGAGGGGCAGCAGGCGATCGAGATCGTCAGCGGCCTGCTTCGGACTCTCGTAGGGGCCGATGTGGCGGGTCTGCAGGCCTTCGCGAATGGTCAGCAGATACATACAGGGCTCTGCTCGGCTGCGCGTCTCACGGTAAGGCGGATGCATCGGTCTGGGAACCTACCTTCATTTTCGGGGCGCTTGGTTCGCTCTGGACCACCGCCGGGAAAACTGCAGAATCTGCTCCGATTCCAGGGCCCTCACCAGGGCGCCGCGCTGCGGGCCGCAGCTCCCCACACCTGATCGAGGCGGCGATCGCGGCCGCAGGCCCAGCGGTAATAGCCGTAGTTCACCGGATGGCGCTCCGCGTAGTTCTGGTGGTCGTCCTCGGCTGGCCAGAACCGTTCGAGCGGCTGGATCACCACCTGCAGGGCCTCGGCGGGTTGCCGCAGAACCTGGGCCGCCGCCGCCAGGCTCGCTTCAGCCTGCTGGAGCTGCTCCGGCCCGCGGGGGAAGATCACCGGGCGGTAGGAGGATCCGCGGTCGCAGAACTGCCCGCTGCCATCGAAGGGATCAACGTTGCGCCAGTAGGCCCGTAGCAGCGTGGGGTAGGGCAGCAGCTCCGGATCGAAGCGCACCCGCACCGCCTCCTGGTGGCCGGTGCCACCGGCAGACACCTGCTCGTAGCGAGGGTTCTCCAGGTGGCCGCCGCTGTACCCGCTCATCACCTCCACCACCCCAGGCAGGGTCTCGAGGTCATGCTCCAGGCACCAGAAACAGCCGCCGGCGAACACGGCCTCCTGCGGGGCAACGGCCAGGGCCGGCCGTGGGGTGAGCACCACGCCCAGCAGCAGCCCCGCCAAGAGCAGCCACGCCAGCCAGACCCGCCAGCGCTGCGGGGGGCGACCAGGCGCCGGAGGAGCCGAGGCTGCGGGGGGCCGGCCCGGAGTGGCCGCATGGCCCGTGGCGTTCTTCATGGAGGCGGCTCCTGCACCGGCGGTTCCTGCACCTGGTTGAGGATCGCCGCGGCGGCCCGCTGGGTCACGCCGGGTGGTCCCAGGGCCTCCCGCAGACGGGCATAACCCTCGAGCATGGCCGTCTGGGCGGCGCTGCCGGGCTGCAGCAGCGGCAAGGCTTCCCGCACGATCGCCTCGGCGGTGAGGTCGGCCTGGAGCAGCTCCGGCACGAGCCGCTCACCCAGCACCAGGTTCACCGGCGAGATGTGGGGCACACTGAAGCGGAGGAGATGGCGGGCCACAAAGGCCGTGAGCCCACTCACCCGGTACACCACCACCTGGGGAACCCCCCGCAGCGCCAGTTCCAGGTTGACGGTGCCGGACTTGGCCAGGGCGAGGTCGGCGGCGGCGCAGAGGGCCGGCTTGAGCCGGTCGGCCTCGGCGGCCGGGATCACGAGGGCCCTCACACCGGCCTGATCCAGCTGGCGGCTGAGCGGGCCCTCGAACCCGGAGAGGCCGGCCGGCACCACCACCTGCAGGTCAGGACGGGCCCGCTGCAGGGCGGCGGCCGCCGCCACGATGTGGGGCAGCATGTAGCGCAGCTCCTGGCGGCGGGAGGCGGGCATTAGCAGCAGCACCGGAGCCCCCGGCTCGAGCCCCAGCTCGGCGCGGGCCTGGCGGCGCTGGGGCAGGTGCTCCACCGTGTCCACCAGCGGGTGGCCCACGTAGATCACGTTCGCCCCACGGGAGCCGTAGAAGCGGGCCTCCTCCTGGAAGATCGCCAGAATCTGGTTCGAGAAGCGGATCAGGTTGGTGCGTCCTTCGGCGCCGAACTTGAAGGCCCACTCCTGCGGAGCGATGTAGTACGTCACGGGCACCTGGGGGAACCGGCGCTTGAGCCGCAGGCCCAGGTTCACGTTGGGGCCCATGTAGTCGATCAGCACCACCCCATCGGGCGGTGCCAGGCGGAACCAGCGTTTCAGACGCCGCTGCAGGAGCAGGGTGGGCACCACGAATGGAATGGCCTCCAGCAGGCCGATCGCCCCCATGCGGGTGGTGTTGGCCAGCAGTTCGGCGCCCGCCCGTTCCATGCGTTCACCCCCCAGGGCCACCACCTGCAGAGCCAGCCCCCGTCGGCGGGCCTCCTCATGCAGGGCCTGCACCAGCAGAGCCCCCTGCAGATCGCCGGACACCTCACCGGTGCTGACCAGCAACCGGAGCATCAGCGGGCTCCTGGAATCGGGCCCCGCCGGGAGGGCTCCAGCGAGGCCTCCAGGAAGGCCACCAGCGTTTCGGCCGCCGCCGTGAGGGGAGCGGCCCGAAGCTGCAGCAGGGCCTCCGCCAGGGTGCGTCGCTGCCGGTAGAGCACGGTCCAGGCCTGTTTGAGGTCGGCATACTGACGCCCCCCATCCAGTTCGGTGAGCCCGCTGCGGCGCAGGCCGATGGTGTTGAGAGCCCGCACCCGGGAGGGATGGCCCTCCACGAGCGTGTACGGGGGCACATCCCGCTCGATCCGGCTCATGCCGCCCACCATGGCAAGGGTGCCGATCTGCACGAACTGGTGGATGCCCAGCACCCCGCCGACCACGGCCCGGTCACCGATCACCACATGGCCCGCCACCGCCACGCCGTTGGCGATCACGATGCGATCCCCCAGCTGGCAGTTGTGGCCCAGATGGCTGTAGGCCATCAGCAGATTGCCGTCGCCGATCCGCGTCTGCTGGCGGCCGGTGGTGGCGCGGTTGATGGTGACGCACTCGCGGATGGTGTTGTCGTCTCCGATCACCACCTCGGTGGGGTCCCCGGTGTACTTCAGATCCTGGGGCTCGAGGCCGATGCAGGCGCCCGGAAAGATCCGGTTGCCCCGTCCCATCCGCACCCTCCCGTCCAGCACCACATGGGGGCCGATCCGGCAGTGCTCGCCGATCGTCACCTCGGGCCCCACCACGGCATAGGGCCCCACCTGCACCCCGGCGGCCAGCTCAGCCCGCGGATCGACCACCGCCGTGGCATGGATGGTGGTGGCCATCAGTCCACCAGTGAGAACATCAGTTCACCGGAGCAGGCCAGTTCCCCGTCGACCGTGGCCTCGGCCGCCACCTTGCCGAAGCGCTTGCGCTTGAGGCTGATCAGCTCGCAGCTGATGCGCAGCTGGTCGCCCGGCACCACGGGGCGGCGGAAGCGCACGCCGTCGATGCCGGCAAAGACGAACAGCCCCTTGGGCAGATCGGGCATCTGGGTGACGATCAATCCCCCCACCTGGGCCATCGCCTCGACGATCAGCACCCCGGGCATGAGCGGGCGACCCGGGAAGTGCCCCTGGAAGTGGGGTTCGTTGAGGGTCACGTTCTTGATCGCCACCGCGCGCCTGCCGGGCTCATGCGCGATCACCCGGTCCACCAGCGCAAAAGGGTAGCGGTGGGGCAGCAGACCCTGGATCTGCTCCGCCTGGAGCACACAGGCCGGAGGGGCAGGCGGAGCGGAGGAATCGGGGCCGGAGGGTGCGATGGGAGGCAAGACGATCAAGCAGGGTGGGAGGCCGGGCAGGGCAGCTCCGCCAGGGCGGCAGCCAGGGCGATGTGAAGACCATGGGAGCCGCGGAAGGCAAACACCTGGGCCCTTGGCAGACCGACCAGTGCCAGGTCGCCCAACAGATCCAGGATTTTATGGCGCACCGGTTCATCGGCAAACCGCAGCGGTGGATTCAGCCACCGGTCGCCGTCGCAGACCAGGGCATTGTCGAGACATCCCCCCCGGATCAGGCCGGCGGCCCGCAGCTGATCCACCTGGGAGCGCAGGCCGAAGGTGCGGGCCGGGGCGATCTCGGCCACGAACGTGGCCGGAGTGAGCGCCAGCGACAGCATCTGCCTGCCGATCGCCGCATCGCTGAAGTCGATCGCGGCTCCCAGGCGCAGGCCGGAACCGGGCAGGGCCGTGACGAATCCGTCCCCCTGGTGCAGCGTGAGCGGCGCCTGCGGTGCCGGTGCGGCCACTGGAGAGGAGAGGGCCTCCAGGCCCGCTTCGGCGATGGCCTCCACCCAGGGCAGGGCGGAACCATCCAGCAGGGGAATCTCCTCCCCCTCCACCAGCAGAACCGCCTGGCTCACCCCCGTGCCCGCCAGGGCCGCCAGCAGGTGCTCCACGGTGGACACGTGACGGCCACCCAGCTGGAGCGCCGTGCACAGGGTGGTGCTGTGCACGGCGGCCGGGGTGAGGCGCACCAGCGGCAGGGAAGGTTGATCGAGCCAGCCGAGCCAGTAGCCCGGCCGCTCCGAGGGCTCGAGACGCACCCGCCCGGTGCTGCCGCTGTGCAGCCCCACGCCGCTGCGGTCCACGGCGGAGGCCAGAGTCCAGGCCTGAGAGTAATCAGCTGGCCAGGGCCCCACTAGAACTTCCAGCCCACACCGAGATTGAAGCGCCAGTTGTCGGTGAAATCCTCGGTGGCGACCTCCAGCCGCAGCGGGCCCACCGGCGTGGTGACGATCAGGCCGATCCCCGGGGAGAAGCCCTCGCCCTTCTTGCCCAGCAGACCACCCGGATTGCCGGGGATGTCGCCCTGGGTGCCGAACGTGGTGCCGGCATCGAAGAACACCGAGCCGCTCACGATGCTGAACAGGGGGAAGCGGTATTCCGCCGTGAATTCCCCGAAGACCTTGCCCACGCCCAGATCGCAGTCGGCATAGCCGCGCACGGAGTTGCCGCCACCCAGGCAGAAGGCCTCGTAAGGAGGAATCTCGTCACCGATCAGAGCCCCGCCCGACACCTGGAAGGCCAGCGCCTGCTTGCAGTCGCGCGTCTCGCCCGGCTTGGGCCGGCAGCCCTTGTAGATCTTCAGCCAGTCCACCGGGATGTAGTGGGTGAAGGTCGAGCGCACCCGGTTGAAAGTGGGCGAGTCGTTGCCCACGGAGAGGAACTGCTCGGAGCCGATGCTGAAGAAGTTGCCGCGGGTGGGGTTGCGGGGGTCGTCCAGGCTGCTGTAGGTGGCCCCCACCCGGAAGCTGAGCAGCTGGTTCTCGGAGGCGCAGTTGAACGCGAGACAGATCACGTTCTCGCTGGGCACCCTGACGGGCTGGCGGTCGTCGTTATCCACACCAACCACGGCCTGGGAATATTTCGTGCCCGAGAAGTTCATGGGGGTCACCTCCTGGCCGCCGAAGGCGAGGATGAGGTTCCACGGCGCCTTCTTGTAGGGGTCGCCGCCATTGAGGGGACGCACGAACTGCACGTTGGCGCCGATGCGCTGAATCGCGACCGAATCGAAGTTGGTGCGCACCTCCGAGAAGGGGCCCGAGGTGTTCACCGGACTGTTGGTGACCACGTCGAAGTCGGCCCCGTCGAAGTCCTTGCCGTTGAAGGTGGTCTCGGTGTTCTCGCTCTGGAAGATCTGGGGCACCTCCCGGCTGAAGAACACGCGGGTCCGGAAGGAGGTGCGGAAGCGGTCCCCCTTGATCCAGGGATCGGTGAAGGTGATGTCACCCAGGCCACCGAACTGGCCGTAGGAGAAGTTGGTGCCCAGGCTCCAGGCACGGCCGAGCAGGTTGCTTTCCTGCAGCTGAATCTGACCGAACACGCCCTGGTTCTGGCTGTAGCCCACACCGCCGGACACCGAGCCGGTGGACTGCTCCACCATGCCGAGCACGATCACCACCTGCCCCGGTTCGGCCGGCACGGGACGGAGGGTCACCTTGACATCGCCGAACAGACCCGTTCCGTAGAGGCGGCGGATGTCCTCCTCCAGCTTGCGGCGGTTGAAGACATCACCGGGCTTCATCGAGATCTCCCGGGTCACCACCCATGGCTTGCTCTTGCCGCGGATCGGCTCGCCCTTGTCGTTGGTGGCGGATCCCTCCTTGTCGAGGAACTGCACCTCGACACCGTTGACGATCCCCTCCCGCACCAGCAGTTCCACGGTGCCGTCAGGGCTCACCCGGCTGGGGCCGGTGACGCGGGCCAGAGAGTAGCCCTCGTCCGCATACCAGCGCTGCAGCTCCTGCATGCGTGTCTGCAGGGTGTTGAGGTTGAGCGTCTTCTCGTAATCGGGCGCGAAGGTATCGGTGACCACCTGCTCGGGCACCTTGAGGTCCGCCGGCTCGAGGCTCACCTGGCGGAGCACCGGGTTGGGAACCACCGCCACGATCAGCCGAACGCCCAGGGGGCCATCCACGGGCTGGATCCGCACATCGGAGAACCAGCCGGTGGCGTAAACCGCCGAGAGATCGGTCTGCAGCTCGCTGCGGGTCACCCGGGTGCCGGGCCGCACCGCCATGGCGTCATAGGCGGCCAGCTCGAGACGTTCCTGCTCGGGATGGCCGTCCAGTCCCTCGACCACGATCTCGGCGATCTGCACTCTGGGCTCCTCGGGAGCCGCCGATTCCTCCGGAGCAGAGAAGGCGCCGGGGTCGGGGGTGGCTTCCGGCGCGGGGGTGGGGAAGGCTTCAGAGCCCGGCGCGGGGGCATCAGCAGGCTCGGATGGCTCCTCGGACGGCTCCGCAGGATCAGGCTGCTCCACAGGGGCAGGCTGATCGGCCGGAGGGGATTCCGCGGACGGATCGGGAGCAGGGGACTCCTGCGCCAGAGCAGGAGCGCCGGCCAGGAGAGCTACGCCCAGCAGTGGCCACACACCCTTCAAGCCGAGCGAACCCACCATGCCTGTGACGAATGGGGCGGATGAACCGCCAATGTGCGGTGACCTTACCGGTAGATCAAGGGTTCGGGACACACCCCTTGGAGCCGTTTGAGAACCTGCCCATAGGCTTCGACGACTCCTCCGAGGTCCTGCCGGAAGCGATCCTTGTCCAGGATCCGTTCGTTGACATCCTCGACGGCCCGATCCCACAGCCGGCAGGTGTCGGGGCTGATTTCATCGGCCACCACCAGCTGCCCGTCCGCCGTGTAGCCCAGTTCGATCTTGAAATCCACCAGGATCAGCCCCACCCGATCGAACACCTTCACCAGGGCCGTGTTCACCTCCCGCGCCAGGCGCTCCACGTCTGCGCGCTCCTCCGCGGTCAGCAGCGCGAGGCGCTCCAACCTGGCTTCGGTCAGCAGGGGATCTCCCAGGCCGTCGTCCTTGTAGTAGAGATCGAGCAGCGGGGGCTCCAGAGGGGTGCCCGCATGGATCGGCATCTGCCGGCACAGCGATCCGGCGGCGCGATTGCGGATCACCACCTCGATGGGAATGATTCGCACCGGCCGCACGAGCATCCAGTTGCCGCCGTGCTCTGCTTCCGCCAGGCCCCGGTAGTGGGTGGGAATGTCCTGGCTCGCCAGCTGCTCGAACAGCAGGGCGGAGATCTGGCAGTTGTGCCAGCCCTTGCCGCTCAGCTGGGCCTTCTTGAGCGCATTGAAGGCCGTGGCGTCGTCCTTGAACTCCACGGCCACCAGATCGGGACGGTCGGTGGCGTGGACCCGCTTGGCCTTGCCTTCATGCAGGAGGGAAGCGAGGGCGTAGGCGCTCATGGCTGGGTGCTGGGGTCAGGGGTGGTGGCATGGCCACCGGGATCGCGGGGCGAGCGCAGCTGGCGTTCGAGCTCAGCGGCCCGCTCGGGATCCACGCCGAAGCGGCGCTGCAGGAGCCATTCACCGTAGGCATCGTCGATGCGGCCACTGAGCCGCAGCCGCCGCCGCAGGGCCTGCGCCGCCGCGGGCGACAGGCTGGATCCCGGTCCGGCCGCCACGGCCGCCAGCTGCTGATCCAGCAGGGCAGCCACCAGTCCCCAGGCACCACTGGCGGCCGCCTGATCCAGCGCTTGCTCCAGCAGGGCCTCTCGTGTGGAGGCGTCCAGGCCCTCGGCCAGGGCGACCGCCCGAGCCCAGCGGCGGGCCTGCGGCTCTCCGGGCGTGCGGCCTGCCAGGAGCACCTCGGCGGCCTCGTCGTTGCGCCCCAGGCTCTCGAGGTGGTCGGCCAGCTGATCCAGCGCCGGGCGGGTGAACGCAACTCCGGACTGGCCGGACTGGCGCGGCAGCGCGATCGACTCCAGGCGGGCCAGGTCGCCGGCCGCCATCCAGCGCAGGGCGCGGGCGGCCCGTTCGTGGTCCTGCCCGGCATCGGCCGCCCGCCACTGCAGCAGCAGCCAGGCCTGCCGGTCGGGGCCCGGGGCCGGGCTGTGGCGCGCCAGCACCGCCAGGGCAGCATCGGGAGCCTCACACACCAACAGGGCCTCGGCCGTGGCGAGCACCGCCTCGGTGCTGCTGGGACCGGCGGGGCGCTGAGCCAGCAGCTCGTCCTGGAGCAGCTGGAGCTGGCCGGTGTCCCCGGCGGCCCGCGCCGCCCGGCAGCGCCGCTCCACGCTCTCCGGATCCGGCCGCAGCCCGATCGGCGCCGCCGTGGCATGGCCGAGGGCGGCCGCCCAGGTGGTGGCCGCAACGGCAGCCAGTGCAACCCTCCAGGGATGGGCGGCCCGCAGCGGCGTCATGACGTGGTTGCAGGGAAACGGGCTCCCATGGACAGGGCAGGCGTGAAGGAAGATTGGCGGGGCAAACCGCTGCTGGGTCGAGCGCCGGGGCGAGCATCGGCCGGCACCATCTTGGTTCAAGCTCAACCGAGGCGGCACTCCCGGTCCGGGCACTGCCACGCCCCCGTCCCCTTCCACCCGTCCTGTTCCGATGGAGCCAGAGGTCTCACGCCAAGCCCGCCACATCCTCGTGGTGGGCTCCGGTGGCAGGGAAAACGCCCTGGGCTGGGCCCTGGCCCGCAGCACCGGCGTGACCCAGGTGTGGGTGACACCCGGCAACGGCGGCACGGCTGATCTGCCCGGCTGCCTGCAGCTGGCGGTGAGCGACAGCGACCCGGAGGGCCTGCTCCAGGTGTGCCGCGAGCTCGCCATCGATCTGGTGGTGGTGGGACCGGAGGCCCCTCTGGCGGCGGGGCTGGCGGACCGGCTGCGCCAGGCAGGCCTGGCGGTGTTCGGGCCGGGGGCCGATGGGGCCCGCCTCGAGGCCAGCAAGCAGTGGGCCAAGGCCCTGATGCAGGAGGCCGGGGTGCCGACGGCGGGCTTCTGGCCGGCCGACAGCCTCAGCCGGGCCCTCGCGATCCTGGAGGAGCAGGGCCGGCCGCTGGTGGTGAAGGCCGATGGTCTGGCCGCCGGCAAGGGGGTCACGGTGGCGGAGACCCTCGAGGAGGCCCGCCATGCCGTCGAGGAGATCTTCGCCGGCCGCTTCGGGGGCGGCGCCTCCCTGGTGCTGGAGGAGCGCACCCACGGCCCGGAGGTGTCGGTGTTCGCCCTCACCGATGGCAAGCGCCTGGTGCTCCTGCCCCCCGCCCAGGACCACAAGCGCATCGGCGAGGGGGACACCGGGCCGAACACCGGCGGCATGGGGGCCTACGCGCCTGCGCCCCTGCTGGATGAGGAGGCTCTCGATCGCGTGCGGCGGGACGTGCTCGAACCCACCCTGCGGGCCCTGCAGAGCCGTGGCATCGACTACCGCGGCGTGCTGTACGCCGGGCTGATGCTCACCGACGCCGGCCCGAGCGTGATCGAGTTCAACTGCCGCTTCGGCGACCCGGAGTGCGAGACCCTGATGCCGCTGCTCGGTCCGGAACTGGCGGCCGTGCTGCTCGCCTGCGCCCAGGGCCGGCTCGATGCCGCACCCCCGCTCAGCATCCGCCAGGGCTGCAGTGCCTGCGTGATCGCCGCCGCCGAGGGCTATCCCGGCACGATCCGGCAGGGTGACGTGCTCCAGGGGGTGCAGCCCCCCGCCCCGGACCTGCAGATGTTCCACGCCGGTACCCGCCGCGAGGCGGACGGCAGCTGCGTCAGCAGCGGCGGACGGGTGCTGGCGGTGGTGGCCCAGGCCGAGGATTTCGATGCCGCCTTCGATCGGGTCTATACCGGGCTGGAGCAGGTGCAGTTCCGCGGCATGACCTACCGGCGTGACATCGGCCACCAGGTGCGGACGCGATGAGTGAGCACCCATACGGCTCCGGCACCCTGGCAGCCTGGCGCCGGGCCCTGGACCGCTGGTGGGCGGAATTCAGCCTCCAGACCAAGCTGCTGGCGGTGGCCACCCTGGTGGTGAGCCTGTTGATGACGGGCATCACCTTCTTCGCGCTCAACGGGATCCAGCGGGATGCCCGCATGAGCGACACCCGCTACGCACGGGATCTGGGCCTGCTGCTCTCCGCCAACGTCACTCCCCTGGTGGCGGAAGGGAACGACAGGGAACTGGCCTCGGTGGCGGAACGGTTCTGGCGCTCCAGCCGCAGCCTCCGCTACATCTTCTTCGCCGATCCCGATGGGGTGATCTATCTGGGCATTCCGATCGGCGGCACCTCCGGGAGCAGCGAGCTGCTGCTCAGCCGCCGCCTGGAACTGCCGCCAGACATCCAGAAGCGTCCGGACAATCCCCTGATCCGTCATCACCTCACCCCCGACGGACAGGTGACGGACGTGTTCGTGCCGATGGTGAGTGAGGGCCGCTACTTCGGCGTGCTCGCCCTCGGCATCAATCCCAACGAAACCCTGCTGGCCAGTGCCGCCCTCACCCGGGAGGTGACCGTGGCCGTGTTCATCTCGATCTGGGTGCTGGTGATCCTGGGGGCCGTGTTCAACGCCCTCACCATCACCCAGCCGGTGAAGGAACTGCTGCGTGGCGTGCGCCAGGTGGCCGGCGGCAACTTCGGCGCCCGCATCGCCCTGCCGATCGGCGGGGAGCTGGGGGAACTGCTCGAAGGCTTCAACGCCATGACGGCCGAGCTGGAGGTCTACAAGGCCGCCAACATCGAGGAGCTCACCGCCGCCCAGGTGAAGCAGGAATCCCTGATCGCCACCATGGCCGATGGGGCCGTTCTGCTCGACGCCAATGGCGCCATCGTGCTGGCCAACCCCACGGCGCGCCGGTTGTTCCGCTGGGAGGGCCGCAAGCTGGAGGGCCAGGAGCTGATCACCGAGCTGCCGGAGCGGCTGGCGATTGAACTCCACTCCGCCCTGGAAAACGTGATGATCGGCCAGCAGGAGGCGGCCGATGTGCGCTGCAACGTCGGCGAGCCGCCCCGCACCCTGCGCATCGTTCTGCAACCCGTACGGGATGCCAGCGGCGAATCCCTCAAGGGGATCGCCATGACCGTTCAGGACCTCACGCGGGAGGTGGAACTCAATGCGGCCCAGAGCCGCTTCATCAGCAACGTGTCCCACGAGTTGCGCACGCCGCTGTTCAACATCAAGAGCTACGTGGAAACGCTCCACGACCTGGGCGATCAACTCTCCGAGGAGGAGAAGAAGGAATTCCTGGGCATCGCCAATGCGGAAACCGACCGGCTCACCCGGCTGGTCAACGATGTGCTCGACCTGTCCCGACTGGAATCAGACCGTGCCTGGAGCTTTGAACCGCTCGAGGTGGGCCCCGCCATCGAACAGACACTCCGCACCTACCGGCTCAATGCCGAGGACAAGGGGGTGAAGCTGCTGTTCGAGTCCGAGGAACCGCTGCCGCGCGTGCTCGCCAACTGGGATCTGCTGCTCCAGGTGTTCGACAATCTGGTGGGCAATGCCCTCAAGTTCACAGCGGAAGGGGGTCAGATCGTGCTGCGGGCCTATCCCTGGCCAGACCGCTGCCTGATCGATCCCGATGCCCTGCCCAGCGGGGATCTGCCCCACTGCGATCTCACCTCCCCACTGCCACGGCTGAGGATCGAGATCGGCGACAGCGGCTGCGGCATCTCGGAAGCCGATCAGGACCGGATCTTCGAACGGTTTTTCCGCGTGGAGAACGCCGTGCACTTCGAAGCGGGCACCGGGCTCGGTCTTTCGATCGTGCGCGGCATTCTCGACAAGCACGGCACCCAGATCCGGATGGTCAGCGAGCCGGGCATCGGCACGAGCTTCTGGTTCGAGCTTCCCCTGGAGGACTCCGACCAGGATGAGCTGCGACTGACGGCGGAACGGCGGGCGGATGCGGCCGAACGGGCCACCCAGGCCATGGCCGAAGCCGCTCTACCTGGCTGAGCCAAGGGCGCTCAGCGGTCGTCCGACACGCCGCGCACGATGCGGGAAAGCTCGCTGCGCTCGTCGGTGGTGACCCGATGGGGAACGCCGCTGATGATGCGCTCGAAGTTGGAGAAGGAATCCTTGATCTCCGGGCCGTTGCCCGTGATCACGAACTCACGGATGCCTTTGTCATGCCAGGAGCCCCGCATCTTGAACACATTCAAGGCACGGGCCATTTCCCCACGGATCTCCACATACTGCAGCAGAAGGATCGTGTCGGTGATCGTGGAGATGTGGGAGTCAGTGATCGAGTGACTGCCCATGAACTCCTCTGAGGTGTTGGTGAAGAAACCGGCGATCTCCTCCTGCTTGGCATAGCCGGTCACCCCGATCACGAACTGCCGGAAGGCGTTGTGGCTCACCCCTCGGGCCAGGGCACTCAGGGAATCGATGGCCATCCGGGAGGGCTTGAACTGGCTGATCTCCGTCTTGATGATCTGAAGGTGATCTTCCAACCCGGTGGACTCCGGATAGGCACAGATGATCTTGAGCAAGCCATCCTGCTCCATCTGCTCGAAGTCGATGCCCCAGCTGGTTGCGTTGCGCAGCAACTGGGCCCGGGATTCCTCGTAGGCGAACAGAATGGCCCGCTGCTTGCTGCGACAGGCGTCTTCCACGAACTTCGAGACCAGCAGGGTCTTGCCGGTGCCGGTGGCACCCGTGGCCAGGATGATGGAGTCCTTGAAGAAACCGCCGCCGCACATCTCGTCGAGCTTGGGCACACCCGAACTGATCCGGATGTTGGAGGAGCGCTGGGTGAGCCGCATGGCTCCCAGGGGGAACACACTCATCCCATGGCTTCCCATCGTGAAGGGGAACTCGCCCTTCATGTGGGTCGTGCCCCGCAGCTTGAGGATTTCCACCGTGCGGCGCCTGCGCTCGCCCTCCAGAACGTTGCGCAGGATCACAACATTATCGGACACGAACTCCTCCACGCCATAGCGCGCAACAGGCCCGTATTCATCAATGCGCTCGGTGGTCATCACAGTGGTGACGCCGATTTCCTTCAGTCTGGCGATCAGCCGGAAGATCTCGCGGCGCACCACGGAAACGGCGTCGTACTGCTGAAAGACGGCCGTGATCGAATCGATCGCCACCCGGCGTGCCTTGTACTTGCGGATGGCGTAATTGATTCGCTCGATCAAGCCGGACAGATCAAAGCTCCCGGCCACATCCTGCCCGTCCGGATCGGGAGAGGCATCCAGAATGAACAGCTTGTCCTGCTCCAGCATCTCCTGGAGATTCCAGCCAAAGCTGGCGGCATTGCGGAGGATGTCCAGGGGAGACTCTTCGAAGGTCACGAAGATCCCAGGCTCTTTGTACTGGCGAATGCCGTTGTAGAGGAAGTTCAACGACAACACCGTCTTGCCGGTTCCCGAGGTGCCACTGATCAGGGTGGAACGGCCGATCGGAAGCCCCCCGTGGCACACATCATCAAAGCCCTCGATGCCCGTGGGCAGTTTCTGCACCTGCATCAAGGGAGTATCGGGGGAACTGGGTTGCTGCATCGCCGTGGAACGAGAGGAGAACGGTGAAGAATTCAGGCGCAGGGCTCAGGCTGGAGGGTTGAGCCCATCCACCGAACGGGCTCCCTCCGAAGGAACGGCGGGAAGGCTGGCATCGGGCTCTGAGGCCGGAGATGCCAGAGGGAGAGCATCGAAGCCCTCATCATCAGTGAGTTCGTCGTAGAGAAGATCGAGGCCGATCAGCACCCGCTCACGATCACTCAGATCACCGATGATGCGCCGCACGGGAGGCGGAAGGATCTTGGTCAGCGTGGGGGTGGCGAGGATCTTATCCTCCTCCGCCAACTGGGGATTCACAAGCACATCGATCACCTTGAGAGCATAGACACCCTTGAATTCCATTTCCAGAATATTGCGCAAGGTCTTGAGCGCACGCATGGAATTGGGCGTATTTCCAGCCACATAAAGCTTCAGGATGTAGGTTTTTCGTGGTGACATAAGACTGAGAAGAATGGATTCAAGTTGATGCGGAAAAGCGAATCAATGGCACGTCGGGAGGTATGGAGCGCCGATACATCTCACACAGGTGGGCCATCACATCCAGCAACGCCAGGCGGTAGTCCTGCAGGAAGTCCGTCTTGTGGCCCTCCAGACGTAGCCGATCGGAAAAGGAGTCGATCAGATCCATGTGGATCTGAACCGTGGTGGTGATCGAAAGATCGCTGAAGAAGGCAGTGTTCACAAAGCTCTCCAGGGCCTGGTTGGCTGCGGATGGATTGCGGAAGTAATTGAGCAGGAGATCGCGATAACTCCTCTCCAGTGAGCGCCTGAGTTCGTTCTGCTCCGTGAGCGGCAGGTTGCGCAGGAAGCGGGAGGGATCGCGCTTGTAGAACACCCCCAGCAGACCGAGCCGCTCCCTGAGGCGGTCATCGAGCCGCCAGGGCATGGGCACGGGGGCACCGGTCTCCCCTGCCTCGCCAGCTTCGCGTCCGGCGGCCGCGTCGCCGGACGCCGGCCCCGCCTCGGCGGCCTCCTCACCATCGGCCGGGTTCATCACCCCCCGGCGCAGAAACCGGGACAGGGCCGCATCGAGGCTGTAGGGCAGCTGCTCGAGCTGGTCGGGGGGCAGGCGCACCTCCGCCTCGTGCACGGTCACCTCCCCCGTGACCGCGCCGATCACCACGGCTGGCAGCACCAGCCCCCGCTGGTTCAGGCCGGCGAACACGCTGGGATCCACGCTGCCCTCCTCGATGAGCAGGGCATCGAAGTCCTCCCGCAGCCGCTCGAGGGCAGCCACCGGGTCGTCACTGGGATCGACCCGCACGAGGGCATACCTCCCACCCGCCAGCCAGCGGGCGACGGCGGCCTGGAGTGCGGGGTCATGGACGAGAGAGGCAACGGTGAGAACCGATTCGGGCATGGAACAGCCCCGCCGGCGTGGACAGCCCGACGGAAACGTGCCCCAATGTTGACGAAAGGCAGCTCGAAATCGGAGGATTTGGCATTGTCTTTCGATTGTGAGCCAGGCGTAATCGGTGATCTGCAGACCTTCGGGTCCGCATCTCGAAACCACCAGCCTGTCCACGCACCACCGCCATGACCCCGACCACTACCGCTGCCAGCGGCACCGGCGCCGCCCCTGCCGCGGCCACTCCTCCCGCCGCTCCCTACGCCATCGTGGAGGCCTCAGGCCAGCAGTTCTGGCTGCAGCCCAACCGGTACTACGACCTGGACCGGATCGGGGCCGAGGTGGACGAGACCGTGACCCTGGAGAACGTGCTGCTCGTCAACGACGGCAAGGCCACCACCCTGGGCCAGCCCTACGTGAGCGGCGCCAGCGTGGAGCTCAAGGTCATGGCCCACCGCCGCGGGCCCAAGATCATTGTCTACAAGATGCGCCCGAAGAAGAAGACACGCCGCAAGAACGGTCACCGTCAGGAGCTCACCCGCGTGATGGTGCAGTCCATCACCGTGGCCGGCAAGCCTCTGGCCTGAGGCTGCTTCAGTCCCTTCCGCATTCCCCCTCTCCTTCAACCTCCGAACCATGGCCCACAAGAAAGGCACAGGCTCCACCCGCAACGGCCGCGACTCCAACGCCAAGCGCCTGGGTGTCAAGGCCTACGGCGGCGAGGCCGTGAACGCCGGCTCGATCCTGGTGCGCCAGCGCGGCACCTCCGTGCTTCCCGGCGTGAACGTGGGGCGCGGCTCCGATGACACCCTTTTCGCCCTGGTGGACGGCGTGGTGAGCTTCGACTCGATCAAGCGTGGCCTGCGCAACCGCAAGCGCATCAACGTGGCCCTGGGCTGAGCTGGCCATCGGCTGACAGGGCCCCAGGCCCCTGACAGCTCGGACGGCATCGACTCAGACGGCACCGAGTCAGACGGCACCAAGTCAGCCGGCATCGAGCCCCTCCCCGCAGCCGCTGTCGGGAGGGGCTTTGCCTTGGGCCTCAGGCCAGGCGATAGGCGCGAGTGGTGATCAGGAAGGGGTGAAACACCTCCAGAAACCTGGCGTGGAGCGTGCGGAAGAAACGCTCCACCAGCACCGGGTCATCCACATGGAAGGGGTACTCGCCCCGGTGCCCCTTGAAGAAATACCAGTTGAGCAGGGCCGTGCCAGCGGGGGCGAGGCGCTGGGCGAACTGCTCGAGCTGACCTGCGGGATCGGGCAGGTGCTCCAGAACATCCAGGCACACCAGGGTGTCGAAGCGCTCGGGCAGCTGGCGATCCTCCAGGTCGCGATGGCAGGAGAGCTTGTCGGCCAGGCCCAGGCGGGCCGCCCGGGCCCACACACAGCCGCGGTTGTGGGGGTTGAGATCCACGAACCACACCCGCTCCACCTGCGGCAGCGCCGCGGCCGCCAGGGCATGGCTGCCGATGCCGCCACCGAAATCGAGCACCTGGCCATGGGCGAAGCTCTGCTGCAGCCGCAGGGTGTCGGCGATGTACTCGGCACTGCCCAGATGCCAGGCGGCCAGCTCGAGCAGATGGGCCGTGCCCACCATGTCCTCATAGAAGCGACCGGCCTGCTCCAGCTCGAAGACCCCGGGGTGGAGCGCCGCCAGTTCGGCGGTGCTGGAGGGCAAGCGCCGCTCCAGTTCGGCCAGGTCGATGGCGAGGTAGTCGGCCAGGTGCTGCCGGAGATCGAAACCATCCGCCAGGAAATGGTCCACGTCGAGGATTCCCTGCCTGGGTTCTGCTGCCGTGACCACTGACCGTCCGAATCGTTCGGGCCAAACCTAGGGCGTGCCAGAGGAGAGCTCAGCCGAGCTCACTGCCCGGACCCGGCACCTCCAGCCACTGCCGCAGCCAGCCGGTGAGGGCATAGAAGGGCAGGGTGTCCACCAGGGCGGCCAGGGCCTTGAACAGGTAGCCGCTGGCGATGTAGCTGGCCAGCTGGGGCAGCACCGCCTCCCCGGGGCGGATGGGCAGCAGGTGGTTGGCGTAGTGGCTCACCAGCACCACGGCGGTGGTGTCCACCAGCTGACTCACCAGGGTGGAGCCGTTGTTCCGAAGCCAGAGGGCCTTGCCGCCGCTGAACCGCTTCCAGAAATGGAAGAGCCGCACGTCGGTGAACTGGGCGGCGAGGTAGGCCAGCATCGAGGCTCCCACCGCGCCGAAGGCGAGCCGCTGCACCTCGAAGAAGGTGGCCTCCGGCGCTCCCGCCAACCCCGGCAGCGCTCCACCCAGCCAGAGCACCAGCACCACCCAGCCGTTCAGCGCCAGTCCCACCCAGACCAGCTGGCTCGCCTTCTCCTCCCCCCAGATCTCGCTGATCAGGTCGGTGCACAGGAATGTGACGGGGTAGGGCAGGGCCCCCACGGCCACGACGATCGGCCAGGAACCGATGGCCCCCAGCTGCAGGAAGCGGGTGAGCCCCAGGATGTTCAGCATGGCCATGCTGCCCAGGAACAGGCCCGCCAGCACCAGAAACGCCAGATCGCGACGCTGCTGCAGGGTCATCGGGGCGGAACATGGGACGCTTCCAGGCTGATGGGTGGGGGCATGGCTGACCAGTGCTGCGGGTTCCTGGTGCTGGACAAGCCAGCCGGGCTCACGTCCCAGGCCTGTGTGGCCCGGGCCCGCCGTGCCTACGGCCTGCGGCGCGTGGGCCATGGCGGCACCCTGGATCCGGCGGTCACCGGCGTGCTCCCCCTGGCCCTGGGGCCGGCCACCCGGCTGCTGCCCTACCTGGCCGGCGCCAAGCGCTACGAGGGCACGCTGCAGCTGGGGGTGCGCACCGACAGCGACGATCTCACCGGCAGGCTGCTGGAGAAACGGGCCTGGCCCGCACTGGAGCGGGACCAGCTGGAGCAGGCCCTGGCTCCGTTCCGCGGCGCCATCACCCAGGTGCCGCCGCAGATCTCTGCGGTGCATGTGGCCGGCGAGCGGGCCTATGCCAGGGCCCGCCGCGGCGAAGAGCTGGTGCTGGAGCCCCGCCCCGTGACGATCGAATCCCTGGAGCTGCTGCACTGGGATGCCACCACTGGCCGGCTGAGGCTGGGGGTGACGTGTTCGGCCGGCACCTACATCCGTTCCCTGGCTCGGGATCTGGGCGCAGCTCTGGGCTGTGGCGGCTGCCTGGCGGAGCTGCGGCGCACGGAGGCCCTCGGCTTCACGCTGGCCCAGGCGGTGCCCCTGGACGCCATCGACAAGCCGCCAGCCCCGGCCCTGATCGACCCCCTCGGACCGCTGGGACACCTGCCCCGCCGCCAGCTGCAGCCCGAGGAGCTGGCGGGCTGGCGCTGTGGCCGCACCCTGGAGGCCACCAGCAGCCATCCGGCCGGGCAGCCGGTGGCCGTGCTGGGCCCGGATGGCAATCTGGCTGGGGTGGCACGGGCCTCCGAGGACGGCCTGCTGCAACCCCGGCTGGTCTTCGATGCGGCCGGCTGATCCAACCCTTCCGTTCCTGAGCTGCTTCGCGTTCCGATGGCCGGCCACAGCAAATGGGCCCAGATCAAACGCACCAAGGCCGTGGTCGATGCCAAGCGCGGCGCGGTGTTCACCCGCCTGGGTCGCGAAATCACCGTGGCGGCCAGAGCGGGCAGCGATCCGGCGGGGAACTTCCAGCTGCGCACCGCCATCGAGAAGGCCAAGGCGGCCGGTGTGCCCAACCTCAACATCGAGCGGGCGATCCTCAAGGGCTCCGGCCAGCTGGGCAGCGACGGCGACCAGTTCGAGACGGTTCGCTACGAGGGCTACGGGCCGGCCGGGGTGGCCGTGCTGATCGAGGCCTTCACCGACAACCGCAACCGCACCGCCGCCGATGTGCGCCTGGCCTTCAACAAGCACGGCGGCAACCTGGGGGAGACCGGCTGCGTCAGCTACCTGTTCGACCAGCGCGGGGTGGTGCGCCTGCAGGGCCAGGGGGATCGGACCTGGCACCCCTGGGCAGGGGGAAGCCCTGCCGGCACGCCGGCTGCCAGCGCCGAGGAAGGCCTGCTGGAGGCCCTGCTCGCGATCGAGGCGGAGGGTGGCCCCACGGCCCTCGGCTACGAGCTCCTGGGCGACGCCGCCGAGGTGCAGTGCGGCTACACAGATCTGGAGGCCTTCCAGGAGTGCCTGCGCCAGAGGGGTTTCGCCGTTTCCGAGTGGGAACACCGCTGGATTCCCCACACGAGCTGCCCGGTGCAGGATCCGGAGGCGCTGCGCCAGTGCCTGCGCATGCTCGAGGCCCTGGAGGATCTGGACGACGTGCGCAGCGTGACCTCCAACCTGGACGCACCGGACGACCTGCTCGAGGCCGTGATGGCGGCCCCCACCTAATCCGGCCGCTCGGGCAGGGCAGCCCGGTCCGCCAGCACCGTCACGGCGCCGTGGCGCTGCAACCAGCTGGCGGGCAGCTCGGGCGTCGGGGGATCGGTGAGCAGGCGCCGCAGCACAGGCGCCTTGGCGGCGCCAGTGACCACCAGCACGATCCGCTGCGCGGCCAGGATCTCCGCCATGCCGAGCGTGATCGCCCGCTGGGGCACGGCGAGGGGATCCCCGCCGAAGGACGCGGCGTTCTGGCGCCGGGTGATGGCGCTCAGCTGCACGCAGCGGCAAGGGACCTCCGGGCCGCAGGGCGGCTCGTTGAAGCCCACATGGCCGTTGAGCCCCAGTCCCAGGATCTGCAGCCCGATGCCACCGGCGCGGGCCACAGCGGCGCCATAGCGGACGGCCTCGCCCCAGGGATCGCAGGCCAGGCCGTCCGGCAGGCGAAGCTGCGCGCCCTCCAGCCCGAGCGGCTCCCCCAGCCAAGTGCGCATGAAGGCGGCGAAGGAGCGGGGGTCGCTGCCGGGCAGGCCCACGTACTCGTCCAGGTTGAAGCTCAACCAGCGCTGCCGCAGGGCCTGCAGCGCCTGCCCGGAAGCCGCCTGAGCGCGTTGCACCAGGGCGGCATACACCGGCTCCATGGTGCGGCCCGTGGCCAGGCCGAGGGGCCGCAGGGGCCTGCTGTTGGCCAGCTCCTCCCAGATCAGGGCCGCCACCGCCCCGGCCACGGCCTCGGCGTCATCGAGCTGGATGAGCCTGGGCCTTGACGGGGGCGTCGGGGCGGGAGGGATCAAGGGGGGCTGTAGCGGCGCAGTTCGGTTCCTCGGAAATAGTGGCTCAGGATCCGTTCATGGCTCTGGCCCTGCTCCGCCAGGGCCAGAGCCCCCCACTGGCTCATGCCGACCCCATGGCCGAAGCCGCGGCCGATCGCCACAAGCGAGGGAAGAGCGGACGGACGCGAAGAGGCAGGGCGGGAGCTCCCGGCCAGCGCCGGAACGGGCTCGGCGAGGGCACCGCTGGCGGAGTCGATCACGGCCATCACCGGGGGAGGTGGGGTGATCGGCCCCCAGGGCCCCTGTCCGGGCTGCTGCAGCCTGCTCTCCGGTGCTGCCGGTCGGCGGGACGGGGGCTCGAGCACCTCGAAGCGCACCTGGGTGCTGCGCAGCCCCAGGCGGCTGCGCAGTTCGGGGCCGGTCACCACCAGCGTTCCCACCGGCCCGATCACCCGGGCCTGGCGCACCCGCCCCGTGGCCGTTGTGGCCACCACGTCGATGCGCTTGACACCGCCGATCTCCCGGAAGGCCTGCCGCAGCAGATCCGGAGGCAGGGGCTTCTCCCACTGGTGCACCGGACTGCGCTGGTCGAAATCGGGCACGCTCACCAGGTAGGGCAGCTGCTGACTCCAGATGTCGCCACTGTTCTCGGTGCGGCCGCCACTGCTGCTGTGGAACACCGTGTTGGCGAGGCTGCTGCGGTACATCAGCACCTGCCCGCGGGTGCTGGCCACGGCCTCACGGGTGGAGTCCGTCTCCGATTCCACCCCCTTGTAGACCTGGCTGGTCACCGTGGCGGTGAGGTCAAAGGCCGCCCGGGGCTTGCGTTGGCGCAGGGCGTAGGTGCGGGCGGCCACCGCCTGGGCCCGCAGCGCCGCCTGGGGCCAGCGCGGCGGCATCTCACTGCCCACCACGCTGGGCAGATAGGTCTCGAGGGCGATGTGGTTGATGGCCTGCAGCGCAGCTCCCTCGGGGCGCACCTGCAGGCGGCCGCGGTAGTGGCGCTGCTGCAGCTGGAACGTGCCGGTGTCGGCCGGTGACTGCCCTGGCTTGAGCTCCAGCCAGTAGGAGCGCGCCACGGGCAGGATCCGATCGACACCGCTGGCGGTGAGCCGCACCCGCCCCTTGGTGAGTCGCAGCTGCAGGACGCCGGTGGGGGGCAGCTCCAGCAGCGCGGGGCTGGCGCCACCCTCAGCCCGCAACACCAGGGGCCGCTGCAGGGAGCGCACGCTGATCTCCGCGGCGCTGGCCAGCAGCACCCGCACCTCAGGATCCCCCTGCTGGGCCAGCGACGCGGCGCCACTGCCGGCCAGGGCCACCACAGGCGCGGCCAGCACCACGGGCAGCAGCACTGAGGGCCGCCACGCCGATGCCTGCCACGGGGTCACAGAGGAGAACGCCACGAGGAACGCCGGTCCAGGGCGCCTCATTGTGACGAGCGTCCTCCGGGGATGCCAGCGCCGACGTGGCACCATGCACGGGAGGCACAGGGCCCGTGCAGGTCACATTTCTCGGCACCAGCTCCGGTGTGCCCACCCGCAGCCGCAACGTCTCGGCGGTGGCCCTGCGTCTGCCCCAGCGCAGCGAGCTCTGGCTGTTCGATTGCGGCGAGGGCACCCAGCATCAGTTTCTGCGCAGCGACCTGCGGGTGAGCCAGCTGCGCAGGATCTTCGTGACCCACATGCACGGCGACCACGTGTTCGGCCTGCCGGGTCTGCTGGCCAGCCTGGGGCTGGCCGGCAACTGTCCCGGCATCGATCTCTACGGGCCCGACCGGCTGCGGGATTACCTCGAGGGTGTTCTGCACACCAGCTCGACACGGATCGGCTACACCATCCGCCACCATCGGGTGAGGGGAGCCGCCGAGGCCGGCACCCTGCTTCTGGACGACGGGGAGCTGACGGTGCGCTGCACAGCGCTGACCCATCGGGTGCCGGCCTATGCCTACCGGATCGACCAGAAACCCCGGGCGGGACGCTTCGATGTGGCACGGGCCCAGGCCCTCGGCATTGCCCCGGGACCGGTCTACGCCGCGCTCAAGCAGGGGAAGACCGTGACCCTCGAGGATGGCCGCATCATCCGGGGTGCCAGCCTGTGCGGGCCGACGCGGCCCGGCGCCAGCGTGGTGTACTGCACCGACACCGTGTTCTGCGAGGCGGCGGTGGAGCTGGCCCGCGGAGCCGACCTGCTGATCCACGAGAGCACCTTCTCCCACGGGGAAGCGGAGCTGGCCTTCCAGCGCCAGCACTCCACCAGCACGATGGCTGCCCAGACGGCGCTTGCCGCGGGGGTGCGGCAGCTGGCGCTGACCCACCTGAGTCCGCGCTACGTGCCGGGCACCGCGATCAGCCCTGACGACCTGCTGGGCGAAGCGCGCGCGATCTTTCCCAACACCGTGCTGGCCAAGGATTTCCTCACCCTGGACGTGGTGCCCCAGGAGCCGGCCACCAACGGCGACGACCATCCCGCGTGAGGGGCGGGTGGACGGGCCTGCAACAGTTCGCCCGATTCCGTACCGGTGGCCCCGTTGCCCGTGATACAAGGTCTCCGATGCGGTTTCCGTCGCCACACCTCCCTCCGCCACACCGCCGGCTTAACCCAATGGCCTCCACCCCCTCCCCATCGGCTCTTCGCAGAGCGTCACGGGCCGTCGCCCGCACCCTGCTGGCCCTGCCCCTGGCCCTGCTGCTCTGCCTCGGCTTCGGTGGCGAGGCCATCGCCGCCCAGTGGACGGCTGAGCAGCTCACGGTTCCGGCCTCTCCAGACGGCGCCACCGTGACCTTCACCGAAACGGAGATCAAGGCCGGACGCAAGCTGTTCAACTCCAGCTGCGGAGAGTGCCACGCCGGCGGCATCACCAAGACCAACCAGAACGTGGGGCTGGATCCCGAGACCCTGGCCCTGGCCACCCCGGCCCGGGACAACGTGGAAGCCCTGGTGGACTACATGAAGGATCCCACCAGTTACGACGGTGAATACAGCATCGCGGACATCCACCCCAGCATGCGCAGCAGCGACATCTTCGTGAAGATGCGCGACCTCGATGACGACGACCTGCGGCTGATGGCCGGCTACATCCTGGTGGCTCCCAAGGCCCAGGGGGTTCAGTGGGGCGGCGGCAAGATCTATTTCTGATCACGCTCGGGCTGACCGCCTTCCGGCCGATCGCGCCTACGGGCTGATCCCCAAAGGCCTGAAGGCCTTCAAGAGTTCAGACCAACCCTGAACCCACCCTCGAGCACCTTTCCAGCCGGTGTCCCGGACACCGGCTTTCTCAGTGCCCGTCCTCCGGCTGAGGGGGCTGGTGGTTGGCGGGGTCCAGGGAGGCCGGCAAGCGGCTGTACCACCACTCCTGCAGGGCTGGACTCAGACGCACCGGGAACAGCGTGATCACCGACGGACTGGGGCGCGCTCCGGGCTGCAGGAGCTCCACGGCATAGGACGGACAGCGACGGGCCGCCAGATCGGCCACGAAGCGGCGACCGACGCGTCGCCAGCTGGGTTCCTTGCTGCGCCAGGCAAGCCTGCAGCAGGGCCAGGGCAGCTCCTCCCGATCAAACAGTCGGCAGCAGGCCCCCAGCACCCGGAAGCTGTACTGCCCGCCGGCACTGGCATGCTCGCTCCCGGGTTCCAGCAGCTCCCGGTCCGGTCGGGGAAGCAGGCCTGCCGAGGGAACACAACCGGTGCCAGACGTCACGGAAGAGGGTGCGGGAATGCCATGAAAAAACCACCCCGCAGGGTGGCAGAGCCGAAAGCCGGGAACAAGCCTGGGGGAGCCTGGCGGACGATCCGCGAATTGGGTCTCCGGCTCGGGTCTCCGGATCGGGTCGCAGCCGGTCCCAGGATGTGGGCTGACGGGACACCCCGAGAAAAAGGGAGCCCGGATCTCAGGAGCGACTCAGAGGCTGGAGATCTGGCCGTCGGGACGCAGACCGCCAATCCCAGGCTCGATACTGCTGCCGCCTCCGGACTCGACGTCCGAAGCTGGCAGCGCAGGGACAGAACTCAGTAGAGCTCTTCTTCGGCGTGGGTCTTGATGGTGCAGTCGCTGGTGGGGTAGGCCACGCAGGTGAGCACGAAACCAGCTTCGATCTGGTCGTCGTCGAGGAAGCTCTGGTCCGACTGATCAACGGTTCCGGAGCTGAGCTTGCCGGCGCAGGTGCTGCAGGCACCGGCACGGCAGGAGTAGGGGAGGTCGATGCCCTGCTCTTCAGCGGCGTCGAGGATGTACTGGTCGTCAGGAACCTCGATGGTCTTGTTGAGGCCTTCGCTCTCGTTGATGAGGGTGACCTTGTAGGAAGCCATGGAAGGGATTGGGGCTCACAGGCACCCGGGCAACCGGGCCTGTAGGACCCGCCCTTCATACATCCGCCACAGGCCCTTCCTGCCGATTTCCAGGTCCGAGGGCCGGAAGGCCAATCAAAGGGCAAGCACAGATCAGCGTGCCTTATGCGACATCCGATGGTCGCCTCAGGCCCGCCGGATCCGCAGCAGCCCCCAGGCGCTCTGCTGGGCCACCAGCTCGCTCCGCCACCCCTCGTCGGCCAGAACCGCCTCCAGCCGGGGCGCCTGATCCACCAGCAGGCCACTGAGCAGGCCCACGCCAGCGGGCGCCAGCACCGAGGTGAAGGCGGGGCAGAGCGCCTCGATGACCGGCGCCAGGATGTTGCAGAGCAGCAGGTCGGCCGTCTGGCCCCCCAGCAGCTCCGCCAGGGACTCCACCGACCCCTGCACCACCTGCAGCCGCTCCTGGCAGCCACTCACCAGCGCGTTCTCCCGGGTGGCGCCCACGGCAAGGGAGTCGGTGTCGGCCGCACAGACCCGGCCAGCCCCCTGCAGCAGCGCCGCCAGGCCCAGGATGCCGCTGCCGCAGCCCAGATCCGCCACGGTGCACCCCTCCAGGGCGCTCCCGGGCAGGGCCTCGATCGCCTCGAGGCAGAGCCGCGTGGTGGGGTGGCTGCCCGTGCCGAAGGCACTGCCGGGATCCATGCGGATCACCAGCCGCTCGGCATGTTCGGGCGGCAGCTCCAGCCAGGCCGGCAGGATCAGCAGGCGCCGCCCCACCGGGTCGGGCTGCCAGTGCTGCTTCCAGCTGAGGCTCCAGTCCTCCTCGGGCTGCTGCTGCCAGCACGCGGGAGGCAGCACCAGGGCAAAGGGCTCGGCCAGCCCCTGCAGGGCAGCCTCGAGGGCCTGGCGCTCGGGCTCGGGCCAGTCACTGTCCGGCAACCAGGCCAGCAGCGTCCGCTGGCCTGGCGTTTCCGGCCGGTGCTGGATCGCCACCCGGCCGATGCCGAGCTGCTCCAGCTTCCACAGCAGCGACTCCTCCAGCTCGGGGGGCACGGGGAGCTCCAGCCGCCACCAGGACAGGGCCATCAATTCAGCGGGCGAAGGTACGGGGGTCCGGGCTCGACGCGGCGCGGCGCCAGCCCGTCAGAGGGTCACGGGGTGGGCTTCCTGGATGCCGTCGATGTCATTCACGCAGGCCAGCAGGCTGGTGGGGATGGGGTCATCGAGGCTGAGCACCATCACCGCATCCCCCCGCACGATGCGCCGCCCCACCTGCATCGAGGCGATGTTCACGTTGTGCTCGCCGAGCACCGAACCGATCTGGCCGATGATCCCGGGCATGTCGCGGTGCCGGGTGAACAGCATGTGGCGGCTGGGAGTCACGTTCACCGGGAATTCGTCGATGCTGGTGACCCGCAGCTCGCCGTCGGCGAACACTGCACCGGTGACGCTGTGGTTGCCCAGGCTGCTGCGGGAACTGAGCTGGAGCGAGCCACCGGCGTAATCACGGGCGGCGCCGTCTTTCACCTCGAGCACATGGATGCCCCGATCCTTGGCCTCGAGGCTGGCATTCACGTAGTTGATCGAATCGCCAAGCGCGGTGGAGAGCAGGCCCTTGAGCGCGGCCACCACCAGGGGCTGGGCCGGATGCCCGGCGAATTCACCCTGCAGGCGCACCTCCAGTTCACTGATGGCGCCGCCGGCCAGCTGGCTGAGCAGCTGCCCCAGGGTCTCGGCCAGCTGCAGATGGGGCTTGAGCTGCTCCATCACCTCGGCATTGAGGCCCGGAATGTTCACAGCGCTGCGGGCCGGCAGGCCGAGCAGCACGTCACGGATCTGCTCGGCCACATCGATGGCCACGTTCTCCTGGGCCTCGGCCGTGCTGGCCCCGAGGTGGGGGGTGAGCACCAGCCGCTCCTTCACGCTCCGCAGGGGGGAATCGGCCGCCAGGGGCTCCTTGGCGAACACATCGAGGGCGGCGCCGGCGATCACCCCGGCCTCGACGGCCTCGGCCAGGGCCGCCTCATCGACGATGCCGCCGCGGGCACAGTTCACCAGACGCGCCGTGGGCTTCATGCTGCGCAGCAGCTCGGCATCCACCAGGTTCTCGGTGTCGGGCGTGCGGGGCAGATGAAGGCTGATGTAGTCGGCCTCGGCGAAGAGGTCAGCCAGGGGCAGCAGCTTCACCTGCATCGACTGGGCCCGCTCCGGCGACACGAAGGGGTCGTAGGCCAGCAGCTCCATCCCCATCGCCTTGGCGACCCGGGCCACGTGGGAGCCGATCTTGCCCAGACCGACCACGCCGAGCTTTTTCTTGTAGAGCTCGTTGCCCACATAGGTCTTGCGGTCCCAGCCGCCGGCCATGGTGCTGCCATGGGCATGGGGCACGTGACGGGAGAGCGAGAGCATCAGCGCCAGGGCATGCTCGGCGGCCGCGATCGTGTTGCCCTCCGGTGAATTCACCACCAGCACGCCGCGCTTGGTGGCCGCCGGCACATCCACGTTGTCCACGCCCACGCCGGCGCGGCCGATGATGCGCAGCTTGCCTGCCGCCGCGATGATGTCGGCGGTCACCGTGGTGCCGGAGCGGATCATCAGCGCGTCGTAGTCGCCGATGATCTGGACGAGCTCCTCGGGGGCGAGACCGGGCCGCAGGTCCACCATGGCCACCTGGGACAGGATGTCGATCCCCGCCTGGTCGATGGGATCCGAAACGAGAACCTTGGTCATGCCCGGCGGGTCGGAGGAAAAGCCGGAGGTGCAGTGTAGTGAGCAGCCAGAATCGCTCCGATCGCGTTCATGAGGCAAGGCGGCGTGGGTACGAGCGTGGTGGTGGTGTTCAACGACCGCAAGCGGCTGCGCCAGCTGCAGGAGCGTCTGGCGCAGCAGCAGCCGCCGATGCGGGAACTGGTGGCGATCGGTGAAGGGGAGACCCCGCTGAGCGCGGTGGATCGGCTCAATCCGGCCGCCGGCCGCCGGCTGCGGCAGCGCGGCATGGCCCGCTGGCTGATTCCCTTCGGCTTCTTCGCCGGGCTCACCTTCACCTTCATCACCGATCTGGACACCTTCGCCTTCGCCGGTGCCTGGAGTCAGCACCTGATCGGCGGCCTGCTCGGCATGGGCTCGGGCTGGATGGGCAGCTTCGCCGCCGCGGCCAGTGTCACCTCCGAGGAGGACGACCGCATCCGCGGTCTGCGCAACCGGCTGGAGGAGGGCAGCTGGCTGCTGCTGGCCGAAACCCCCAACGGCCTGGACATGCCCTGGCGCACCGTGCAGGAGGCGCGACCCCAGGCCGTGGTGCGGCTGGCGGAAAGCTGATGCTGCCCCGCACCGACCTGCTGGCCGGCAGCCGCCACCCCGATCAGCTCGTGGAGGTGATCGAGGCGGCGGAGCGGGCCCTGCACACCTGGCAGCCCCAGTGGACAGGCTTCCTCGAGGGCGCGGTGCTGGAGGAGGCCATGGCACGGCTGGGACAGCTGGCCGAACTGGAGCTCCGCGCCGCGGGGGGACATGCCGGCGCGGAGCGTTGCCGGCTGCTGCTGACGCGCCGCGAGGCGGGACTGGATCCCGAGCCCCTGGACACCGGTCTGCTGGGGCTGCTCCTCAGCGGCAATTTCCTGTTCGATCCCGCCGAGCCCGACGAATTCAGAAGCGCTCTGATCCAGCAGGGCTGGGCCGACGGGGCCATCGGGGATGTCTGGCTGCGGGGGGATCGCGGAGCCCAGGCCATCGTGGTCGCCAAGGCTGCCGAGCCCACCGCTGCGCTCACCCTGACGGTGCGCAGCGTGCCGGTGACCGGTGAACTGGTTCCCCTGGCACTGCTGCAACCACCGGCGCGGCGCCAGCCCCGCCAGCTCCACACGGTGGAGGCCTCCACCCGCCTGGATGCGGTGGCTTCGGCGGGGTTCGGCATCTCCCGCAACCGGATGGTGACCCTGATTCGCGACGGAGCCGTTCGGCTCAACTGGGTGGTGGCCAGCCGCCCTGGCCAGGAGCTGCAGGCGGGGGATCGGGTGCAGCTGAGCGGCCGGGGGGAGCTTGAGGTGCGGGCCATCACCGCCACCAAACGGGAACGCTGGCGGATCGAGCTCTCCAGGCGGTGAGAACCCACAACGCCGCAGCCCACTCGGGGATGGGCCGACACCTCGGCTGCTAGGTTTCCAGCCATCCGGGCACCAGTCGCTGGTCGCCGGTCCTCTCCCCTGAGATTTCTTTCCTGAGATTTCTTGAGGTGGCAGGAATCCATGACCATCTTCATGACCATCCCGTCGATGCTCATGACCCTGCAGAAGGGCGATTAGCTCAGAGGTAGAGCACTACCTTGACACGGTAGGAGTCACTGGTTCGATTCCAGTATCGCCCACTTCCCTTCAGCGCTCGACCAGCGCCGCGCTTGATGCCCACCCCGGCCCTGGATGCCTCGGTAGTCGTTGGGATCGGCCGGTCGGGTTCCGGAGCTGCGCGGCTCCTCCGCAGCCTGGGGCAGCGTGTCTGCCTGATCGACTCCTCCGACACCCCCGAGGCCCAACGGCGGGCGGAGGACCTGCGGCAGCTGGGCATCGACGTGCGGCTCGGGGTGCCCCTGGACGCCGTCAACCTCGCCCAGCTGCAAGAGCAGCTGCCGGGAGGACTGCAGCGGTTGATCATCAGTCCAGGCATCCCCTGGGATCTGCCGGCGCTCACCGCCCTCAGAAGCCGGGGCGTGAGGGTTCAGGGAGAGATGGTGCCGGCCTGGGAGGCCAGCCGCCCCGTGCCCTGGATCGGCATCACGGGCACCAACGGGAAAACCACCGTGACCCATCTGGTGCACCACCTGCTGGAGGCCAGCGGGCTCGATGCGCCGATGGCCGGCAACGTCGGCTACTCCGCCGCGGAACTGGTGCTCGACCGCCGCGGCAGCGGGGCTGAACTGCCGACCTGGATGGTGGTGGAACTGAGCAGCTACCAGATCGAGGCCGCGCCGGAGGTGGCCCCGCGCGTCGGCATCTGGACCACCCTGACCCCGGACCACCTCGAGCGGCACGGCACCCTGGAGGCCTACCGCGCCATCAAGCGCAGTCTCCTGGAGCGCAGCCAGGTGCAGGTGCTCAACGGCGACGATCCCGACCTGCAACGGCACGCCGCCAGCTGGCCCGGCGCCTGCTGGGTGACGGCAGGTCCCAGGCAGGAGCTGCCCGAAGCGATCAGGCCCCACCTCTGGGTGGAGGCTGGACGGGTGATCCGCGATCACAACGGCACCAGCCAGGACCTGATGGCCGCGGACTGTCTCGCCATGCCGGGCGAGCACAACCGCCAGAACATGATGCTGGCCATCGCCGCTGGCCTGGAGGCTGGTCTCACCGGGCAGCAGATGGAGTGCGCCTTTCGCAGCTTCCCGGGGGTTCCCCATCGGCTGGAGCGGATCGACCAGCAGGCCGGTGTCAGCTACTACAACGACAGCAAGGCCACCAACTACGACGCCGCCGAAGTGGCGGTGCGGGCTCTGGCGGGTCCGCTGGTGGTGCTCGCCGGAGGGCAGGCGAAGCGCGGCGAGGCCAGGGGATGGCTGGAGGCCCTGCACCAGAAGGCCCGGGCCGTGGTGCTGTTCGGAGCGGCCCAGGCCGAATTTCAGGCGTTGCTGGAGGGAGCGTCCTTCGCAGGCGCCATTCACCGCTGCGATGGGCTGAACGAGGCCGTCCCTCTGGCCAGGGCCCTGGCCGCGGAGTTGCACTGCAGGGCCGTGCTGCTCTCACCCGCCTGCGCCAGCTTCGATCAGTACACCGACTTCGAGGCCCGCGGCGAGCATTTCCGTTCCCTCGTGCTCGCGCTCAGGCCCTGACCAGCCCGCCGGGATGGTCAGGGGTTGCTCCGTAGCATGACCACCTGGCAGGCGATCAGCATGGCCTACTGGTTGATGAAAAGCGAACCCGAGGTCTACGGCATCGACGACCTGGAGCGGGAAGGCAGCACCCTGTGGGATGGGATTCGCAACTACCAGGCCCGCAACTTCATGCGCAGCATGGAACCGGGTGACCTTGCCTTTTTCTATCACTCCAACACCCAACCACCGGGCATCGTCGGCCTGATGGAGGTGATCGAAACAGGGTTGATCGATCCCACCCAGTTCGACCCCGCATCCAAGTATTTCGATGCCGCCGCGAAGCGGGACTCACCCCGCTGGGACTGTGCCCGCCTGCGCTACCGGCGGACGTTCCCAGCCCTGCTCAGCCTCGATGTCCTGCGGGAGCGGTTTGACCCGGAGCAGCTGGGCGTGGTGAAGCGCGGTAACCGCCTCTCGATCCTGCCGGTGCCCGACGCCACGGCCCAGACCCTCCTGCAACTCCTCGAGGGCTGATGGCGGAGCCCGGGGTCGCCGCGCCGTCCGCCATCGCCATCCGGCATGCCGTGGAAGAGGGTTGGGCCGCCTTCCGGGCAGCGCCGGTGCCATTCGTGCTCTTCACCCTGCTCACCGGCGGCGTCAACCTGCTGGCCCAGCTCACGATTCAGTCCCAGCAGGACCAGCTGCTCACCCCCTTCGGCCAGCCCGATCGCTGGGCTGCGCTGACTCTGCTGCTGGCCTGGATCATCTGGTGGCTGAGCAACCTCTGGCTGGCGCTGGGTCTGCTGCAGGGGGCGCAGACGGCGCTGGGCCATCACCGCCCGCGGCTGCGCCGCATGCTGCGTCCGGACGGTCGGGCGATGCTGCGGGGCGGCGGCACCCTTGCCCTGGTGCTGCTGGTGCTGAGCCTGATCGCCCGTCTGGCCCAGGCCAGTGCCTGGCTGATCGCTCTGATCCAGCCGGCCCTGGCCTGGCTGCCCCTGCTGGCCGGATGGGCCGTGGGGATCTATCTGGTCACCGACCAGCTGCTCTGTCTGCCGATCAGTGTGCTCGGCCCGGCAGCCCCGCTGAAGGCGTTCCGGTTGGGACGGGAGGCGATCGACCCCCACTGGCTTCAGGCTCTCGGGCTCACCCTGGTGCTGGGCCTGGTGGTGCTGGCGGGGTTTCTGCTGCTGCTGGTCGGACTGGCCATCACCCTGCCCGTGGCCACCTGCATCCAGGTGGCGGCCTACCGGCAGTTGTTTCCCGAGCCCGTCAGCGGACCGCAGGGCGGACGGCAGGGCTGAGGGAGGCCTGAGCCGGCGGCCGGCTGAGCGCCCCGCACCTGCGCCCACACCCTCGCCCACCTCCGCGCTCTCAGAAACCGCGGAAATCGGGCTGGGAGGGGAAGAGGTTGGCCAGATAGCAGCGGGTGAGGTCGCGGTTCTGCACCCCGTTCTGCACCAGGAACCCCGCCAGGGCCGCCTGCACCAGCCGGTACTGGTCCCAGTTCGGATGGCACTCGAGGAAGCGCCGCATCGATTGCACCAGCTCCTCGGGAACCCGGGCCTGGAGGCTCACCGTGCCGGAGTCCGGCAGGTCGCCCGCGGCCGCCATCACCGGGCCTGCCGGGGGTTCCCCAGCTTCAGATCCTCGCTGCCCTTGGCTGTCGGACATCACCAGCCGATTCCGTGTGGGCACCAGTACTCCACAGGCGACGGCCCACGTCAAATCGCGCCCCATGGGACCGCCGCGCCCTCTCCCATGCTGAGATCCCGCACCGGATCAGCAGGGTGGGGGGCTGCAGCGCAGCGACATGCCCTCACAAAGCGCGGGCCCGGAGCTGTCAAGGGCCGATGCTTTTCCCCACCGCTGGCCGTGCCTTCTCCCCAGCGGCGGGCAGGCCCCTGCCCTGGCCCCATCCTGGGCTGGGAAAACCTGGGGAAAAGCCCGGGCGCCTCTGGGGAAGGGGGGACCGGGCAAAACGATCAGCAATGCTGATTCCTGGGCTGCGGCGGACTGGGACTCAGCTGAGCACGCTGTCGGAAGCTGGGGGCATCCGCCAGGCCCTCATGTCCTCCTCGCCGCCGATCGCCCTGCTGGGCACGGGCCTGCTGGGCTCGGCCATCGGTCAGCGACTGCTCCAGAGGGGCCTGGGGCTGCGGGTGTGGAATCGCCATCCCGAGCGGCTGCAGCCTCTGGTGGCCCTCGGTGCCGAGGCCTGTGCCACGGCAGCCGAGGCGGTGCAACCCTGCCGGTGGGTCATCGCGGTGCTCGCTGATGGGCCGGCCTGCCGCGAGGTGCTGCTGAGCGCCGAAAACCTGCGGTGGCAGGGGCAACGGGTGGTGCAGATGGGAACGATCGCTCCCGAGACCAGCCGCGAGCTGGCGGTGGCACTGCAACGGCAGGGCGCCGCCTACCTGGAGGCCCCCGTGCTCGGCAGCCGGCCGGAAGCCCTCACCGGAACCCTGCAGATCATGGTGGCGGGGGACGAACAGCTGTTTCAGGAAGCCCTGCCCCTGCTGCTGGCGCTGGGCCCCAACCCCGAATGGTTCGGGGCCATCGGCAGCGCGCTGGACACCAAGCTGGCGCTGAACCAGCTGATCGCCAGCCTCACCCATGCCTTCAGCCTGTCGCTGCAGCTGGTGCAGGCCGCCGGGGTGAACGTGGAGCAGTTCATGGCGGTGCTGCGCGGCAGCGCCCTGCATGCCCCCACCTTCGAGAAGAAGCTGCCGAGGCTGCTGGCCGATGACTACCGCCACCCCAACTTCCCCACCGCGCACCTTCGCAAGGATCTGCTGCTCTTCCTGGCTTCGGCGCGGCAGCACGGCCTGGACACGATGGGGCTGAGGTGCCTGGCGGATCTGCTGGAGCGGGCGCGCGACACACCGCTGGATCAGCTCGACTACAGCGCCCTCCACCGACTCACCGGGCCGGTTCCGCCTCCGGCAGATCCGGCGCCTCCAGCTGCAGCGCCTCGCAGTGGGTGAGGGCAGCCGCCAGCGGGCTGCTGGCCTGTTCACTCCAGCTGCCTTCCAGGCCACGGGCCCCGGCTCCCGGGTCCAGCACGAAGCGAAGCCGCCACGCTGCGCAGTGGCCCTCGAGCTCCACCCAGAGCGAACCGGGAGGGCAGGGGAGCTCGACCTCCAGGGTGATGGCCTCCTCGGCCATGAGCTGGTCGGCGATCGCCTCCAGCTGCTCCACCAGGCGGAGCACACACCGCCGCAGCAGACGAGCCTCCAGCAAGCTGAATTCCGCGGCCCAGCCATCGCCGCCGATCAGCACCGGCCAGTCGCCCTGGGCCGCAACGGCCAGGCGCCAACCGGGTCCCTCAAGAACACGCATTGACGGCAGCCGGGGTGAGGTCAGGCAAGTGTGAACGTCGCCGCTCGCCGCCGGCGGAACCTCAGCCGGGGAGCAGGGCGGGCTGGTCCTGTTCGTCGCTGAGCTCGACGATCGCCCGCTGCACCGGCTTGATCATCGACTCATCCAGCAGCCCGTCGAAGTCGTCGAAGCGGCGCTGCTTGGCGCGGAACGCGATCCGCACGGTCGTGAGGTAGCGATTGCTGGAGTGACGGATCAGGCTTTCGGCACGCTGGGCCAGATCCTTGGCGTTGACATCCAGGCCGCGCTGCATCTGATCCACTGAACACTCACCTCACCGTAGGTGACCGCCGCAACGGTTCAGGCGAGGGATTAGAAGGGCGCGATGGCAGGCACGCTGGCCATCGACCTGGGCAGCACCACCACGGTGGTGGCGTTCCAGGCGCCGGGAGCACAGCCGGGCCTGCTGGCGCTGCCGCCCTACTGCCTGGACGAGCCCCCGGTGGTTCCCTCCCTGGTGTGGATCGCCGCTCCCGACAGCCCGAGCCCCCTGGTGGGCCGCCAGGTGCTGGATGCCGGCCTGGCGTCCGGCAGCGGCCCGGAACTGCACAGGGATTTCAAGCGACGGATCGGTGAGCCCGCCGCACCATGCTCCGGTCTGCCCCTGCCACCTGAAGCGGCTGGAGCCCTCCTGCTGCAGCGCATCTGGCGATCGCTCCCCCCGGGGCTCGCACCGAGCCGGCTGGTGCTCACCGCCCCGGTCGAGGGCTACCGCCACTACCGCCGATGGCTGGTGGAGGCCTGCCGGGAACTGGAGGTTCCCGAGCTGGCCCTGGTGGACGAACCCACCGCAGCGGCCATCGGTGCCGGACTGGCCCCGGGGAGCACGGTGCTGGTGGTGGATGTGGGCGGCGGCACGATCGACCTCTCCCTGGTGCGGCTGGAGGGAGGTGAAGGGCGGGCGATGCCGATCGCCCAGCTGCTGCGCTTCGCCGGCAGGGATCTCCAGGACAGCCGACAAACGCTTCGCTGCGCCCAGGTGATCGGCAAGGCGGGGATGGCGATCGGGGGGCGTGACATCGACCGCTGGATTGCCCGCTCCCTCGGCTCGCCAGCCTCGGCATCGGGCTGGGACTCGCCTGCCCTGCTGGATGCGGCCGAGCGGCTGAAGTGCCGTCTCAGCGAGAGCGACGAAGCCCGCGTGATCGTGGCGCCCGCCGGGGAACAGCCCCGGGAGTGGCGCCTCAACCGCCGGGAGCTCGATGCCCTGTTGCTGGAGCGCGGTCTGCTGGAGGAGCTGGATGCCCTCCTGGAGCAGGTGCTCGCCGCCGGGCGCCGCGCCGGGATCAGCCTGGCCCAGATCGCCGCCGTTCTGCCGGTGGGTGGCGGCAGCAGGCTCGGTGCGATCCAGGCCTGGCTGGAGTCGCGCTGTGGCGGGCTGGCCATCCGGGCTCAGCGTCCGGTGGAGGCGGTGGCGCTCGGTGCCCTCGCCCTCACACCGGGGGTGCAGGTGCGGGACGTGCTGAGCCGGGGTGTGAGCCTGCGCTGCTGGGAGCAGCGCAGTGGGAGGCACCATTGGCATCCCCTGTTCATGGCGGGACAGAGCTGGCCCACCGAACAGCCTCTGGAGCTGGTGCTGGCCTGCAGCAGGGAAGGGCAGTCGGCGCTGGAGCTGGTTCTGGGCGAACCGCTGGATGAACAGCGCCGGGAGGTGGTGTTCGAGGGCGGCCTGCCCGTGCTGCGCCAGCGGCAGGCCGGCAGCGCCAGCGTGGAGCCCTGGCCCGTTCAACCCAGGCCCCTGGAGCTGAATCCGCCCGGACGCCCCGGCGAGGACCGGCTGCGCCTGGCCTTCAGCATCGACGCCCAGAGCCGGCTGATGCTCACGGTGACCGACCTGCTCACGGGCGAAGGCTCGGCTCCTCTGGAGCTGGGCAGCGTTCGCTGACGACGGGCTGGATCGGGATGGGCCTGCGGCTGCAGTCCTCCCACCCGGACGCTTACATAAGGATGGTCTACAGGCGGACTGCTTCCCCTTGGCGCTGCGTCAGCACCGACTGCCTCGATTCTGGTTGGGCATCACCCTCGGGCTGGTCGCTACCGCGCTTGGAGCGGCCTACTGGTGGGAGCAGCAGCTGCCCAGTCGGCTGGAGGCCGCCTCGGCCCGCGGCGATCTGGACGCCTGTCTGCGGTACAGCGAGCAGCTGCAGGCCCTGCGCTGGCTGGGGGGCGGGGCCCCCAGCGAACAGGGCCGCTGCCGGAGGCGCAAGGCCGGGCAGCTCTGGGAGGGCGAGCAGTGGGGCGAGGCCCTGCGGCTGCAGCTTCAGCTGGTGAATTCCGAAGCCGGCACGGCCGAAGACCGCCAACGGCTCGACGACTGGCAGCAGGACCTCAAGACCAGGGCGCTGGCACGCTTCAACGCCGGGGATCTGGAGGGCAGCCTGGCCCTGCTCGAGCCCATGGGCGAGCACCGGCGGCCCGATCGGCGTGCCCTGGGCAACCGGCTCCAGGAGATCTGGACCCGCAACCAGCAACTGCTGGGCCGCGCCGAGCGCCTCAGTGCCGAGAAGCGTTGGTGGGAAGCTCTCGAGGCCCTCAACCGGATCGACCATCCCTGGTGGAAACAGCAGAGTGAAGCGGTGAGAGCCACGGTGCAGCAGGGCATCAGCACCCTGCGCGGCCCCGACCGGGAGCGGGATGGCCACGGCTCGCTCCCCCACACCGTGCCGATCGATGAGCTCGACCGGGAGGTGCAGCGGCGGATCGCCAGCGGCATGGATGAATGGGCCGCCTTCCAGGCCGCCTGCGCGGCCCTCGGCGGCAAGGTGGTGGAAGCGGGTCCCGAAAGCGGCTGTCAGCGCTGACCATCGCCCGCTTCCGAGGCGATGCGACCGCCCATGACAAGATTGGGGCCCAGACAGCGCACGCGTTCATGCAGCCAGGGGATCAGGTCAAGGTCTGCCAGAGCGTGGTGGTGTACCACCATCCCCAGCACCGCGGCGAAGCCTTCGATCTGATGGGTCAGCAGGGCGAGGTTCTCAGCGTGCTCGACTCCTGGAAGGGCCGGGTGATCAGCCCCACCCTGCCGGTGGTCGTGGCCTTCGGGAAGTTCCGGGCCCACTTCCGCGCCGATGAGCTCGAAGCGGTCCAGAACGGGACCTAGGACCTGGCTGAGGCTGCTGTGGATGGGTCCCATGCGCCGGGGTCCGCATCCCCCGGCGTGAGCAGGAACACGCCCTCCTCCTCGTCGATGCCGCGCAGGCAGAGCTGAATCGAATCCTGGCGGCGGGTGGGAACAACCCGCCCGCAGAAGTCCGGCTGGATCGGCAGCTCCCGATGGCCGCGGTCCACCATCACCAGCAGGCTCACCCGGCGTGGCCGCCCCCAGGCCTGCAGGGCCTCCAGGGCAGCCCGCACGGTGCGCCCCGTGAAGATCACGTCGTCCACCAGCAGCACGTGGCGGCCCTCCAGTCCCACCGGCATGGCCGTGGGCTGTACCAGCCGGGTGCCGACCCGTTCCAGATCATCGCGATGGAAGGTGGGATCGAGGGAGCCGCAATCCACGCTGCGACCGCAGAGTGCCTCAAGACGGTGGGCCAGGACCTCGGCCAGGGCCACCCCCCGGGTGGGGATCCCCAGCAGCAGCAGGGCCGCGGGATCGGGCTCCATCTCCAGCACCTGGGTGGCCAGACGGTCCAGGGTTCTGGCCAGCTCGGCACTGGAGAGCAGTTCCAGCCGGGCCATGGGCGGAGGTGCGGGAGGCTTGGAGGCTCAACGGGGGGTCCTTCCTTGCGGATGGTAGGTGTCTGCTGGCGCACGCTCGCAAGGGCCGGGCCGCAGGAGCCATGAGTCCAGGATGTGACCAAAGGCTGACGCGGCCGGCGGTTGGGACAGAGGCATCACATCCGCGCTGTAGGTTGGCATTGGAAGGTGCTTTCCAGCGTGTGAGGTGAGTCGGGTGAAAGCAAATTCCTCCCAGCCAGATTCCTCCCAGCCTTTGTCTTCCCCATCGTTGATGTCCCAGCCGTCGTCTGGAGTGATGGGAAGTTCAGCCTCTGGATCCGGAGCCCAGGCCGCCGGGACGGCCTTGCAGGATCGCCCCCCCACCCAGGGTTCGGTGGCTCCGGTGGTGCTCGCCATCCTCGATGGCTGGGGCCATCGCCACGACGGCACCCACAACGCCATCCGCATCGCCGACACCCCGGTGATGGATGCCCTGTGGCACGCCTACCCCCACACCCTGATCGAAGCCAGCGGTGCTGCCGTCGGCCTGCCGGACGAGCAGATGGGCAACTCCGAGGTCGGCCACCTGACGATCGGATCCGGCCGCATCATCCGCCAGGAGCTGGTGCGCATCAGCCAGGCGGTGCAGGACGGCTCGCTGGCGAAGAACCCAGCCATCAACACCCTGGCCGACAACCTCAGCAGCCGTGGTGGCACCCTCCACCTGATCGGGCTGTGCTCCGACGGTGGCGTGCACAGCCACATCAACCATCTCGGTGGCCTGCTCCGCTGGGCGGCGGCCCGAGGCCTGAGCGATGTCTGTGTGCATGTGATCACCGATGGTCGCGACACCGCCCCGAACAGCGCACCCGGTTTCGTGGCCACCATCGAGAAGCAGATCAGGGCTGCCGGAGTGGGGCGCATCGTCACCGTGTGCGGGCGCTACTGGGCGATGGATCGCGACAACCGCTGGGACCGCACGGAAAAGGCCTACCGCCTCCTCACCGACGATCGTCAGCCCCGCGGCCTCTCCCCCACCGAGGCCATCGCCGCCTCCTACGCCGCCGACGTGGAGGACGAGTTCCTTGAGCCGATGCGCCTCCAGGAAGGCCGCCTGCGCGACGGGGATGGGGTCATCTGCTTCAACTTCCGCCCGGACCGGGTGCGTCAGCTGATCAAGGCTCTGGTGGAGCCCGAGTTCACCGCCTTCGAACGCGACGCCCATCCCGCACTCGATGTGGTCACCTTCACCCAGTACGAGAAGGGGCTGCCCGTGAGCGTGGCCTTTCCCCCCGAGTCCCTGGACGGGCTGCTGGGGCAGGTGGTGTCGGAAGCCGGTCTGCGCCAGCTCCGCACCGCGGAGACAGAGAAATATCCCCACGTCACCTATTTCATGAACGGGGGCATCGAGCAGGCCTTCCCTGGGGAAGACCGCCATCTGGTCCCATCACCGCGGGTGGCCACCTATGACCAGGCCCCGGCCATGTCAGCTGAACAGCTCACCAGCAGTTGTGTTTCGGCCATTCAGAAGGGGATCTATGCCCTAGTGGTGATCAACTACGCCAACCCCGACATGGTCGGCCACACGGGTCAGATCGCTGCCACCACCGAAGCCATCAGCACGGTGGACCGCTGCGTGGGCCGCCTGATGGAGGCCACCAACCGGATGGGAGGCACCCTGCTGATCACAGCAGACCATGGCAATGCCGAGGTGATGGTCGGCCCCGACGGCAGACCCTGGACTGCCCACACCACCAATCCCGTTCCGGTGATCCTGGTGGAGGGGGAAAAGCGCAAGCTGCCGGGCCATGGCAACGCCGTGGAACTGCGAGAAGGCGGCGGCCTTGCCGACATCGCCCCCACGCTGCTGGAGATCCTGGGCCTGCCCAAACCAGCCACCATGACCGGCACCTCCCTGGTCCAGCCCGCTGCGGTGGGTGCTCCGCCGAGCCGCGTGCGTCAGACCCTCAGCGTCTAGCCTGAGCTGGCCCGAGCCGCCCCCGTCGCCGCTGCCATGCTCTCCTCCGTTCTGGCCTGGGTCTGGGCCGCCAGCGGCGTTCTCCTGATTCTCAGCGTTCTGCTCCACAGCCCCAAGGGCGATGGCATGGGGGGGCTCGCCTCCAGCGGTGGTTCGATGTTCACCAGTGCCCGCAGCGCCGAACAGACCCTGAACCGCATCACCTGGACCCTGCTGGTGATCTTTCTCGCCCTCGCCGTGATACTCAGCGCTGGATGGCTGTCGTGAACTGGACGTTGTGCGCCGAATGGAGTGAGTTGAACGTTGTGCGCTGACTGTCGCAATCTCACTGTCGCAATCTCACTGGCACGATCTAACTGTCACGATCGCGGCCAAGGCCGCCTGAACGACCCTCCGACCCGGATCCACCACCAACCCATGCCCATGTTCCGACGCCATCTCCTGGCAGGCCTGAGCACCGGCCTCGCAGCCCTGGTGTCGAAGCCTGCCGGTGCCGATGCCGCCGCTGCCGCCACCGACCCCCGCTGGGCGCTGAGCAAGGCCGAATGGAAGCGGCGGCTGAGTCCCGAGGCCTTCACGGTGCTGCGCGAAGAGGGCACCGAGCGTCCGTTCTCCAGCCCGCTCAATGCCGAGAAGCGCCGTGGCACCTACCTCTGTGCCGGATGTGCCCTGCCCCTGTTCAGTTCGGACACCAAGTACGACAGCGGCACGGGCTGGCCCAGCTTCTGGCAGCCCCTGCCGCAGGCGATCGCCAGCAAGATGGATTTCAAGCTGATCATTCCCCGCACCGAGTACCACTGCCGTCGCTGCGGAGGACACCAGGGGCACGTGTTCAACGACGGCCCCCGACCCACCGGCAAGCGGTACTGCAACAACGGCGTCGCTCTGCGCTTCCAGCCCGCCTGATTCTCACGGGGTCCTGCAGGCACCCGCTGCTGTCCGGCCTGCAGATGGCATCCATGTCCCTCAGCCGCTGATTCGTCGTGCGCAATCCCTACAGCGATCTCCCCACAAGGGCCTTCTGGCGTCGGGCCGTGGTCGAGAGTTCGCCCTTCACGGCCGAGGAGCTCTACACCCCCAAGTGGATCCTGAGCCCCAACACAAAGATCGCCACCGCTGGTAGTTGCTTTGCCCAGCACATCACCACGCACCTCAGAGATGAGAAGTTCAATGTGCTGGACCTGGAAAAGCCTCCCTGTTCGCTTGCCGAGCCAGACCATCAGCGCTTTGGATTCTCGCTCTACAGCTGCAGGTATGGGAATATCTACACGGCGCAGCAACTGCTTCAGCTCGCCCGGGAAGTGCAGGGACGCTTCCGGCCAGCCGATGTTGTCTGGCAACGTGAAGGGCGGTTCTTCGATGCCCTGCGTCCGGGTGTGGAGCCCGAAGGCCTCAGCAGTGCCGCGGAGGTGATGGAACACCGCCGTTATCACCTCTCCCGGGTGAAGCTGATGTTCAAGCGAATGGATGCGTTCATCTTCACCCTCGGGCTTACCGAAGCCTGGGTGCGTTCCGACGGGCGGAGCCAGACGGTGTATCCCACGGCGCCGGGTACCATCGCTGGCCACTTTGAGCCTCAGGTGTATCAGTCACAGAACTACCGTTGCTCCGAGGTCGTCAGTGCCCTGCAGGAATTCAGGCGCGTCGTGGGACGCCTCCGCCGCGGCAGACCGTTCCGGATGCTGCTCACCGTGTCGCCCGTGCCACTCACCGCAACGGCCAGCGGCAACCATGTGCTGGCAGCCACCACGTATTCCAAGGCCGTGCTTCGCGCCGCTGCCGGAGAACTCTGTGCAGGCTCCGACGACATCGACTACTTCCCCTCCTACGAGATCATCACCAACCCGGCAGCCCGAGGCCTGTTCTATGCAGCCAACCTCCGATCGGTGCGTCCCGAAGGGGTGGCCATCGCCATGCAGACCTTCACGCGGGCGCACCGCCCGGAGGCGCAGCCGGAGGCTGGTGGAGGCGGCCAGCGTCAGCGGGGACACAGCGTGGCCCGGCTCAGGCGCCAGCGCCACAAGGCTGCCCTTCAGGGCGCTGCCCCTCAGACCCCCGGGCGGGCCAGAGCCGATCTGCAATGCGAGGAGGCCTTGCTGGAGGCGTTCGGCGAATGAGCAGGATCCTCTGGTGTGGGGGGTCCCATCTTGCCAACGCCAAGTGCTCAGCCATCGAGGAACTGCACGCCGGACTCCTCAAGGCCTACGTGCCCGATTACTACATCACCGCAGCGCCTGCCAATCGCAACTGGAGTGCGGCGGGAGGCCGTTATCGCGTCGAGGGAACCACGGTGACCGGCAACAGGACCATGTCCATGGCACGTCGGAATCTTCAGGAGTATGCCGCCATCATCTTTGTGGGGCAGTGGATTCAGCCTTGGTTCGCTTTTCGCGATGGGCTGCCCCTCTCCGAGGCTGTGCTCAGGCTGAGTCTGGAGAGTCTGCCGCTTCACCCCATGATCACGCGTCGGGGCAGGGAGCTGCGGTGGTACAACGAGCCACTCGCCCTGTTCCCCACGCTGACCAGCGCCAAGGTCATTCTCATTCGTGACCCCGAAGCCTGCATGGACTCCTACCGCCTGGTTCCCAAGCCGGTGAAGCAGCGGTTCGGCGAGCATCTCGAGGCGTTCTGCCGAAGCTCTGGTCTTCTGCTCTGTCCTCAGTTCACAGACGTGCTCGATCGTGATCATGTCACGCAACGCCGCTACCTCCGCAGCAGCGATGGCCAAGACCCGGTCCACATGTCCGACACCTATTGGCGGCTGCTGTTTGATCGTCTCCTGGCCCCCCTGCTGAAACGGCATCTGGCCCTGGAGTGAGAACCCCAGGTCAGCACGGCACTCCGCCATGGCTAGAGTGCGGCGCCATGGCGGAGTGCCTTGCATGGTTGGGAGGCAGCTTCGCAGGCCGAACGTTTCGTCTGACACCTGATCTGAAAGTTCAGTGCAATGAGCCGATTTCAATCGACGATCTCAACCTTCGCTGCCATCGGAACGATCGGCCTCACGGTGGTCGCGGTGTACCGAGCTGTGGATGAGCAGAAGCAACGGGAGCTGAAGAATCAGCAGGAAATTCAGACACTGCGCCAAGAGCTCGAGGAACAACGCCGCAAGGAGAACGCCAACGAACCGCTCGTTGTGCCCTCGATTGGCTTGCCCGGCGCCGAGTCAACCCCGACTTCGCCCCAGTCCAGCCAGGCCCCGCCGAGCGAATCCAGCTTCCCCCTGCCGCCACCGCCTCTGCCGGCCCCCGGGAGCGCTACCGAATGAACACGATCCTGGCCAGAGCCAGGATCTGACGAGACAAAAAAAGCGCCCCCGAAGGGGCGCGCTGGCTGCGAAGGATCGAGGGTGATCAGTAGTCGAAGTCTCCGCCCATGCCACCACCACCGGCAGGGGCCGCTTCCTTCTTCTCGGGCAGGTCCGCCACGATGCACTCGGTGGTGAGCACCATGCCGGCGATCGAGGCGGCATTCTGCAGGCCGGAGCGGGTCACCTTGGCGGGATCCACGATGCCGGCGGCCAGCATGTCCACGTACTCACCGGTGGCGGCGTTGTAACCCTCGTTGAAGGGCTTGCTCTTCACGTTTTCGGCGACGACGGCGCCGTTGGCACCGGCGTTCTCGGCGATGCGCTTGAGCGGCGCGGTGAGCGCGGACGCCACGATGGTGGCCCCGATCAGCTCTTCACCGGTGAGATTGGCCGCTGCCCACTCTTCGAGAGCCGGAGCCAGGTGGGCCAGGGTTGTGCCACCACCAGGAACAATGCCCTCTTCGACCGCCGCTTTGGTGGCGTTGATGGCATCCTCGAGACGGAGCTTCTTGTCCTTCATCTCGGTCTCGGTGGCGGCACCCACCTTGACCACGGCCACACCACCGCTCAGCTTGGCCAGACGCTCCTGCAGCTTCTCCTTGTCGTAGGAGGAGTCGGTTTCGTCCATCTGCTTGCGGATCTGCTCGCAGCGGGCCTTCACGGCCACCTCGTTGCCCTCGGCCACGATGGTGGTGGTGTCCTTGTTGATGGTCACCCGGCGGGCGGTGCCGAGCATCTCGAGCTTGGCGTTCTCCAGCTTGAGGCCGGCATCCTCGGTGATCAGCTGGCCATTGGTGAGAACGGCGATGTCCTCGAGCATGGCCTTGCGGCGGTCACCGAAGCCGGGGGCCTTGACGGCGGCCACATTGAGCACACCACGCAGACGGTTCACCACCAGGGTGGCGAGGGCTTCCTTCTCGATGTCCTCGGCGATGATCAGCAGGGGCTTGCCGGTGCGGGCGATCTGCTCGAGCACGGGCACCAGGTCCTGCACCAGGCCGATCTTCTTGTCGGTGAGCAGGATGTAGGGCTCCTCGAGCACCGCTTCCATGCGCTCGGTGTCGGTGGCGAAGTAGGGAGAGATGTAGCCCTTGTCGAAACGCATGCCCTCGGTGACCTCCAGCTCGGTGGTCATCGATTTCCCTTCCTCCAGGGAGATCACGCCTTCCTTGCCGACCTTGTCCATGGCGTCGGCGATCATGCGACCCACCTCTTCGTCGTTGCCGGCGGAGATGGTGCCCACCTGGGCAATGGCGCTGGAGTCGGAGATCGGCTTGGCGTGCTCCTCGATCTTCTTGACGAGGAAGTCGGAGGCCTTGTCGATGCCCTTCTTGAGGGTGATCGCGTTGGCGCCGGCGGCCACGTTGCGCAGACCGGCCTTGACCATGGCGTGGGCCAGGACGGTGGCAGTGGTGGTGCCGTCACCGGCAGCGTCGTTGGTCTTGGAGGCCGCCTGACGGATCAGGGCCACACCAGTGTTCTCGATGTGATCCTCCAGCTCGATCTCCTTGGCGATGGTGACGCCATCGTTGATGATCTGTGGAGCACCGAACTTCTTCTCCAGCACCACATTGCGGCCCTTGGGACCGAGGGTGACGGCCACGGATTCGGCCAGGATGTCAATGCCTTTTTCGAGCGCGCGGCGGGCTTGCTCGTTGTAGATGATGCGCTTAGCCATGGGAGGCGTACGTCTCGTAGGGAAACTGTTGGTTGATCAAGACACTGAAGGGATGGGCTACAGCTCGAACACAGGAAGTGAGACTTCCAGGCGATCAGAGCGCGCGCATCAGCACTTCAGTTGACGACAGCAAGGATGTCTTTCTCAGACAGCAGCACGTACTCGTCGGTGCCGAGCTTGATGTCGGTGCCGGCGTACTTGCTGTAGAGAACCTTGTCGCCAATGCTCACTTCAGGAGCCTGGCGGGAGCCGTCCTCATTGCGCTTGCCGGGGCCGACCTGCACCACTTCGCCCACTTGGGGCTTCTCTTTGGCGGTGTCCGGCAGCAGGATGCCACCGGCGGTCTTCTCTTCGGACTCCGACACCTTGATGAAGATGCGATCTCCGAGCGGCTTGACCGTGGAGACGCTGAGGGAAACAGCAGCCATGGATAGATGCGATAGCAACGACATGGCGCCCGAGACGCCACAGGAAGAAGGGAATTGGCACTCCCCTCTCACGAGTGCCAACCTATGCGCACGGGGTCCTCGGCAGCCAGCCTGCGCCTGTGCGGGTGACCGAACCGCGGGAGGAGCGGGAGGGGCGAGTGTTAAGGTTGCCCGGCTCCCCAGAGGTCAGGGATCGTTCCAGCACCCCTGTCCCCACAAGCGCTCTCCCCAATCCCATCCATATGGCTGCTGCTACTGCCACCGGCACCAAAGGCATCGTCCGGCAGGTGATCGGCCCGGTGCTCGACGTCGAATTCCCGGCCGGCCAGCTGCCCAAGATCTACAACGCCCTCCGGATCGAGGCGAAGAACTCCGCCGGGCAGTCCATCGCCCTGACGGCCGAGGTGCAGCAGCTGCTCGGTGATCACCGGGTGCGGGCCGTGGCCATGAGCAGCACCGATGGCCTGGTGAGGGGCATGGAGGCCCTGGACACCGGCGCCCCCATCTCCGTGCCCGTCGGCGAGGCCACCCTCGGCCGCATTTTCAACGTGCTCGGTGAGCCCGTGGACGAGCAGGGGCCTGTCAGCACCAACCTCACCGCCCCCATCCACCGCGCAGCTCCCAAGCTCACCGAGCTTGAGACCAAGCCCCGGGTGTTCGAGACGGGCATCAAGGTGATCGACCTGCTGGCTCCGTACCGCCAGGGCGGCAAGGTGGGGCTCTTCGGCGGTGCCGGGGTCGGCAAGACCGTGCTGATCCAGGAGCTGATCAATAACATCGCCAAGGAGCATGGCGGTGTGTCCGTGTTCGGCGGTGTCGGCGAGCGCACCCGCGAGGGCAACGACCTCTACGAGGAATTCAAGGAGTCGGGCGTGATCAACGCCGACGACCTCTCCAAGTCGAAGGTGGCCCTCTGCTACGGCCAGATGAACGAGCCCCCCGGTGCACGCATGCGGGTGGGTCTCTCGGCGCTCACGATGGCCGAGCACTTCCGCGACGTGAACAAGCAGGACGTGCTGCTGTTCATCGACAACATCTTCCGCTTCGTGCAGGCCGGCTCAGAGGTGAGCGCCCTGCTGGGCCGCATGCCTTCCGCCGTGGGTTACCAACCCACCCTCGGCACCGATGTGGGTGAGCTGCAGGAGCGCATCACCTCCACCCTCGAGGGGTCGATCACCTCGATCCAGGCCGTCTACGTTCCCGCGGACGACCTCACCGACCCGGCCCCGGCGACCACCTTCGCCCACCTCGATGCCACCACCGTGCTGAGCCGCGGCCTGGCCTCCAAGGGCATCTACCCGGCCGTGGACCCGCTCGATTCCACCAGCACCATGCTGCAGCCGGCCGTGGTGGGTGATGAGCACTACCGCACCGCCCGCGCCGTGCAGAGCACCCTGCAGCGCTACAAGGAGCTTCAGGACATCATCGCCATCCTCGGCCTCGATGAACTCTCCGAGGATGACCGCCGCACGGTGGACCGCGCCCGCAAGATCGAGAAGTTTCTCTCCCAGCCCTTCTTCGTGGCCGAGGTGTTCACCGGCATGCCCGGGAAATACGTGAAGCTGGAGGAAACCATCAAGGGCTTCAACATGATCCTTGCCGGTGAACTCGATCACCTCCCCGAAGCCGCGTTCTATCTCGTGGGCAACATCGACGAGGTGAAGGCCAAGGCCGAGAAGATCCTGGCGGATTCCAAGGGTTGATCCCCTCCCTGCCAACCCTGAGGATTCACGATGTCTTTGACCCTGCGAGTTCTGGCCCCTGACCAGAGCGTTTTTGACGGCAGTGCCGATGAGGTGATTCTGCCCAGCACCACCGGCCAGGTGGGCATCCTGCCCGGCCATGTCACCATGCTGGCCGCACTCGACACGGGCGTGATGCGCCTCCGCGAGGCCGGAGGCTGGACATCGATCGCCCTGCTCGGCGGTTTTGCCGAGGTGGAAGCCGATGAAGTCACTGTGCTGGTGAACGGCGCCCAGTTAGGCAGCAGCATCGACGCCGCAGCCGCCCAGGCCGACTTCGAGGCAGCCCAGCAGGCTGCCGCCGCTTTCGAAGGGCAGAGCCCCAGCACCGAGAAGCTCAAGGCGCAGCAGGCCCTGGCCAAGGCTCGCGCCTGGATGCAGGCCACCCGCGGCCAGGCCTGACGCTCAGTCGGGCATCCAGATCGCTACACGAACACCTCTTCAACGCTGCGGCGCCTCTCTTTGGGCCATGGATTCCATGGCCCTTTTTTGTGCGTGGGCTTGTGCCTCGGATTGATGTCTTGTGGCAGGGAATTGGAATTGTTGCCCCAGTTGTTGCCTCAGTTCCGTAGGCCATGAAAAAGCCCCCGGACAGGGGGCTGAGCAAGCAAGGGGTGCACCTGACCGAAGACGGAGGCTCTGAACACGAGTGCTCTGGAAAGCGTGAAGATCCCTCCACGCGCGGCGGACTCAGGCGGTACCGCAGAAGGTGACATCGGGGAACTTGAGCTTGGCCTCATCCAGGCTCTTGCCCTTGCCCTCTTCCTGCCAATAGTTGATCACCTCGGTGGCCTTGTTGAGGATCTCCACGCGTTCGTTGTCGGTGATCCAGCTCTTGCCTTCGAGCTCGGTCTTGAGGGTTTCCCAGGCATCTTCCCGGGGCCAGAAGAAGTAGGCCGTGAGGGGGCTGGGACCACCGCCCACGATCTGGTCCACGGCCAGCGCCACGTTCTCGGGCAGCCAGAGAATCTTGAGCAGGAAGCGTCCCTCGTCCGCCTTCGGGGTGTAGCCGGAGGGAACGCCGTCCTCGTCGATGGTGGCCGAAGCCAGGGCGGCACTGCCACCACGCATCACCGGGCGCCCCTGGGAGGCGCTTGCTTCAGTGGCGGACGCCACCTCAGGCGCATCGCTCACGGCAGCGCCGGCGGCGCTTTCGGTGGCTGTCATGGTGTCGGCGCTCAAGGCAGAAAGTCAAACAACTAACCTATCAGCCGAGCCGCACCCACCCCCTGAATCCCCGCGCTGTCCTGCTGTTCGACATCGACGGGGTGATCCGTGATGTGGCAGGCAGCTACCGGCGGGCACTGGCTGAAACCGTGCGTCACTACTGCGGTTGGCTTCCCGATGCGGCCACGGTGGATGCCCTGAAGTCGGAAGGGTGCTGGAACAACGACTGGGACGCCTCCCTGGAGCTCCTGCGGCGCCACGGCCATCGCCCTCTGCCCGATCGTGACGCCCTGATCGCGGTGTTCAGCCGCTTCTACTTCGGCGGTGACCCCCTGGGTGACCCAAGCCAGTGGAGGGGTTTCATCGGCCAGGAGCCCCTGCTGGTGGAGCCGCGGCTGTTCGAGCGGCTCAGCCAGGCCGGCGTGGCCTGGGGCTTCGTGAGCGGGGCCGAACCCCCTTCGGCGCGCTACGTGCTGGAGGAGCGCCTCGGGCTGGCGGCCCCGCCCCTGGTGGCCATGGGCGATGCGCCGGACAAGCCCAATCCCACCGGTCTGCTGCGCCTGGCCCAGACGCTGGCGGGCACCGAGCTGGGAAGCCCCGCCAGCCCACCGGTGGCCTACCTGGGCGACACGGTGGCCGATGTGCTCACGGTGGTGCGCGCCCGCCAGGCTCAGCCCCAGCAGCGCTTTCTGGCCCTGGGGGTGGCTCCTCCCCACCTGCATGGGGCAGGCCAGGGGCGCCGCGCCTACGAGGAAACCCTGAGGGCCTCCGGAGCGGACGGGGTGATCGCCAGCACGAACTCCGTGCTCGCCAGCCTGGAGCGGCTCATCGCTCCATCGCCGCCAGGCTCTTGAGGGCGGCGGCGGTGAGCACGTCATGACCCCGATCGCTCACGGCCACGTCGTCTTCGATGCGGATGCCGATGCCCTTCCAGCGCTCCTCGATGGCGGGCTGGCCCTCGGGCACCGGCAGGCGATCGCTCACGTAGAGCCCGGGCTCCACGGTGAGCACCATGCCGGGCTCGAGCTCCACCGGGTGCTCGCCCAGCCGGTAGGCCCCCACGTCATGCACGTCCAGTCCCAGCCAGTGGCCGGTGCGGTGCATGTAGAGGTGCCGGTAGGCCACCTGCTCCACAACCCCGTCCACGCTGCCGCTGAGCAGGCCCAGCCCGATCAGGCCCTCCACCAGCACCCGCACCGCCGCCAGGTGCACCGCCTCCGCGGTGACGCCCGGCGCCACGGTGGCCACGGCGGCCTCCTGGGCGGCCAGCACCAGGGCGTAGAGCTCACGCTGCTCGGCGCTGAAACGGCCATTCACCGGAAACGTGCGGGTGATGTCGCCGTTGTAGTAGTCGCTGAGGCTGCAGCCGGCGTCGATCAGCAGCAGATCCCCGTCGCGCAGCCGGGCGTTGTTGGCGGTGTAGTGGAGCACGCAGGCGTTGTCGCCTCCGGCCACGATCGAGCCGTAGGCCGGTCCGCGAGCTCCCTGCTCGAGAAAATGCTGTTCGATCACCGCCTGCACCTGCCGCTCATTGAGTCCGGGCCGGGTCACCTGACGGGCGAGTTCGTGAGCCTCCGCCGAGATGCGGGCCGCCTCGCGCAGCCGCTCCAGCTCCTCCGGACCCTTGCGCAGCCGCAGGGCGTGCAGGATCGGGCACGGCGCCACCAGCCCCAGGGCGGCGGAACCACGGCGGGGAGCACGGTCGAGCTGCTGGGCCCAGGCCTTCAGCACCAGCGGCTCCACCGCCGGATGGCGACCCACGCGGAAGGCGATCCCCTCGGCTCCCTCGAGGTAGTGGGGCAGCCGCTCGGCCAGTTCGGCCAGCGGGTGGGCCACGGCCGCCCCGAAGCGCTCCACCGCCCCCTCGGTGCCGCAGCGCACACCGTGCCACACCTCGGCCGTGGGGTCCTTGGGGTGCACGAACAACACGAAGGGAGCGTCCTCCCGGTGGGGCAGGAACAGCGCCACCGCATCGGGTTCATCGAAGCCGGTGAGGTACCAGAAGTCGCTGTCCTGGCGAAACGGGTACTCGCAATCGGCGTGGTGGGTCACCAGGGGTGCCGCAGGAATCACCGCCGCCGCTCCACCCAGCTGCTGCAGAAAGCGCGCGCGACGCTCGGCGTAGATCTCCATTCCAGGCCGTCCGGCTGTGCCAATCCTGACGGCCACTGTGGGACAGCCGCGGCCCGGGCCGATTTAATGGAGCGATGCCCGCCACCAGCCCGCCGACTCTCCGGCCGACCTTCTGAATGAATGACCTGCTGGTCCTGGTCCTCCTGGTGGCGGTGGTACTGGTGGGTTCGGCGGCGTGCTCCGGGGTGGAGGCGGCCCTGCTCACCGTCAATCCGGTGCGGCTCCATGAACTGGCGGACCGCCCCAAACCCGTGCGGGGGGCTCGCCGGCTGGCCCAGCTGCGCCAGCGGCTCGGCCGCACCCTTTCGGTGCTGGTGGTCGCCAACAACGGCTTCAACATCTTTGGCAGCCTGATGCTGGGGGGCTATGCCGCCCATGTCTTCGGCCGCTACGGCGTGGAGGGGCCCGCCCTGCCCCTGTTCTCCGTGGGGCTCACCCTGCTGGTGATGCTGCTGGGGGAGATCCTGCCGAAGGCCCTCGGCAGCAAACTGGCCTTGCCCGTGGCCCTGGCCGCGGCACCGGCACTGCATCTGCTCGGTCAGCTGATGTTCCCCCTGGTGCTGCTGCTGGAGCGCGTGCTGCCGGCCATCACGGCCGAGAACGAGATCAACACCGACGAGGAGGAGATCCGCCTGCTGGCCAGGCTCGGCTCCCAGAAGGGCCAGATCGAGGCCGATGAGGCCGCCATGATCGCCAAGGTGTTCCAGCTCAACGATCTCACCGCCCGCGACCTGATGACCCCGCGCGTGGCGGCGCCCACCCTGCGCGGTGCCAGCCGGCTCTCGGAAACCCGCGAGGTGCTGCTGAGCACCCCCGACCCCTGGTGGGTGGTGCTGGGGGAGGAAGTGGATGAAATCCTCGGTGTCGCCAGCCGGGAACGGCTGCTCGCCGCCCTGCTGGAAGGCCATGGCCAGCGCACTCCCGCCGATCTGAGTGAGCCTGTGGAGTACGTGCCGGAGATGATCCGGGCGGATCGGCTGCTCACCGGGTTTCGCCGCAACAGCGGCGGCGTGCGGGTGGTGGTGGATGAGTTCGGGGGCTTCGTGGGGGTGATCGGCGCCGAGGCGGTGCTGGCGGTGCTGGCGGGCTGGTGGCGCCGTCCCCAGCCCGCCGAGGGGGAGGCCGGGGCATGAGCAGGGCTCCGACCCATCGCCCGGTGCCTCCGGCGGCGGCCGAACGGGCTCGGCTGCTGCTGGAGCGATGGCGCGCGTCCCTGCAGCTCAGTGGCAAGGAAGCCGGCCTGCTGGGGGGGGAGCTGGCGGCGGTGGACCGCCAGCTGTCGCGCCTCACCCGGCGCCGGCCCAGGGTCGCGGTGTTCGGACGGGTGGGCGTGGGCAAGTCGAGCCTGCTCAACGCCCTGCTGGGGGAGGAGGTCTTCGCCACCGATGTCGCCCACGGCTGCACCCGTCATCAGCGGGCCGCGGCCTGGCACCAGCCCCTGGCGGGCCTGCAGGGGGCCGAACTGGTGGACACGCCCGGCACCGACGAGATCGCCGCCGCCTCCCGGGCCCGGCTGGCAGGGCGGGTGGCGCTGGGTGCCGATCTGGTGCTGATGGTGCTGGACGCGGACCTCAGCCGCGTGGAATCGGAGGCCCTGGAGGTGCTGCTGGCCAGTGGCAAGCCCCTGCTGCTGGTGCTCAACCGCAGCGACTGCTGGCCGCAGCAGGAACTGCCCGCACTCCTCGCCAGCATCCGACGTCGTCTGCCGCCGCAGGCCAGGCCGCTGAAGCTGATCGCGGTGGCCGCGGCCCCGCGCCAGGCCGCGCTGATGCCTGACGGGCGGGTGCGCTCCGAACAGCGGCCGCCGCAGATCGCCCCGCTGCGGGAGGCCCTGATCGATCTGCTGGAAGGCCAGGGCGAACTGCTGCTGGCCATCAACAGCCTGCGCAGCGCCGAGCGTTTCCATCAGGTGCTTCAGGAACACCGTCTGCGCCACAGCCGCCGGGCGGCCCAGGGGCTGATCGGCCGCTTCGCCGCCGTCAAGGCCACGGGGGTGGCGGTCAATCCACTGGTGCTGCTGGATCTGGCCGGGGGGCTCGCCTGCGACACCGCCCTGGTGATGCAGCTATGCCGGCTGTACGGCCTGCCGATGGGAGCCGGCGCCGCCAGGCAGCTGCTCACCCGCCTGTCGGGGCACAACGCCCTGCTGGGCGGGGCCCAGCTGGGAATTCAGGCCCTGCTGAGCGGTCTGCGCCAGGTGCTGCTGGTGGCCGCCCCCTTCACCGCCGGCCTGAGCCTCGCCCCCGCCGCGCCTGTGGCCATGGCCCAGGCGGCCCTGGCGGTGCACACCACCCGCCGCACCGGCGAACTGGCGGCCCTGGAACTGATGCGGGACGCGCGGCGCGGCGGTCGCCCCGGGGCCCTGCTGCGGCGCCTGGCTGTCAGCGACCCCACGGTGCGCCGCTGGCTCGGCAGCTGGCCGGAGCTGACAGGCAGCGGGGCGGCCTCGGAGCACGTCAGCGGTCTGGGCGAAGGGTTGCTGCCGTGACGACCCCCGATGGCGTGATCGCCCTGTTCGGCACGAGCGCCGATCCCCCGACGCTGGGCCATCAGGCCCTGCTCCAGGGGCTCCTGGACCATTTCCCAACCGTGGCCACCTGGGCCAGCGACAATCCGCTCAAACAGCACGGTGCCCCCCTGGCGGAGCGGGCCGCCCTGCTGGGGGCCCTGGTGAACGGGCTGGCGGATCCCCGCCTGGAGCAGCACCAGGAACTGAGCAGTCCCTGGGCGATCACGACGCTCGATCGGGCGGGCCAGACCTGGCCGGGCCGGGAGCTGGTGTTCGTGGTCGGCAGCGATCTGGCTCCCCAGATTCCCCGCTGGAAGCAGGGCCAAGCGGTGCTGGGGCGCTGCCGCCTGGCGATCGTGCCGCGGGATGGCTGGCCCATCGACCGGGCCGCTCTGGAGAGCCTCGAAAGCCTGGGTGCCCGGCTGGAGGTGCTGCCCCTGGCCATCCCGCCCACGGCCAGCTCCGCCCTGCGCCGGCAGCCGGACCCCCGCCAGATTCCAGCCAGCGTGTGGCCGGTGCTGCTGCACCACAATCTCTACGGCCTTGCCGATCCCTCCTGATGCGCCTCGCCCTGGCCCAGCTGAACCCGCTGGTGGGAGACCTGGCTGGCAACGCAGAGCGGATCCTCCGGGCCTGGCGGAAGGCAGCGGCGGCCGGGGCCGATCTGGTGCTCACCCCCGAACTCTCCCTCTGGGGCTACCCACCGCGGGACCTGCTGCTCCATCCCGCCCGCCTGGCCGCCCAGACCACCGTGCTGGACCAGCTGGCCGGTGCGCTGGCCGGCCAGGCGAACGCCCCTGCACTGCTGGTGGGGATCGCCGAGACGAGCGGCAGCCGGGAGCTGCCGAATCTCCACAACGCCCTGGCGCTGGTGGACAGCTGCGGCTGGCGGGTGGTGGCGCGCAAGCAGCTGCTGCCCACCTATGACGTGTTCGACGAACAGCGCTACTTCCGGCCCGGCTCGGAGCCGGCCGTGCTCGAGCTCAGGCGAGGGGAACGTCCGTGGCGCCTCGGACTCACGGTCTGCGAGGACCTCTGGGTGGAGGAGGAACTGCAGGGCCAGCGGCTGGCCGGTCCCGATCCGGTGGCCGCCCTGCGGGGCCTGCAGGTGGAGCTGCTGATCAACCTCTCCGCCTCACCCTTCAGCCCGGCCAAGACGGAGCTGCGCCACGCCCTGGCCGCCAGGGCAGCCCAGCGGCTGGGCTGCCCGGTGGTGTACGTGAACCAGGTGGGGGGCAACGACGAGCTGGTCTTCGACGGCGCCAGCTTCGTGGTGGAGTCCAGTGGGGCGGTGGCCTGCCAGCTGCCCAGCTGCCGGGAAGGGCTCGAGATCTGGAGCCCCACCACGACGTCCCCAGACCCGAGCCTCCCCGCCCCGGCCCTGCCGCCACCGATGGAGCAGGTGTTCCGGGCTCTGGTGCTGGGCGTCCGCGACTACGCCCGCAAATGCGGATTCCAGTGTGGCCTGCTGGGGCTCAGCGGCGGCATCGATTCGGCTCTGGTGGCGGTGATCGCCACCGCCGCCCTGGGACCCGCCGCCGTGCGAGCCCTGCTGATGCCCTCGCCCTGGAGCTCGGCCGGCTCGGTCGATGATGCCAGCGCGCTTGCGCAGCGCCTCGGCCTGCGCGTCAGCACCGTGCCGATCGGGCCGCTGATGGCCGGCTTCGATGCGGCCCTGCAGCCGGCCCTCGGCCATGCCCCCACCGGGCTGACGGCGGAGAACCTGCAGTCACGCATCCGCGGCACCCTGCTGATGGCCGTGGCCAATCAGGAAGGCCAGCTGCTGCTCTCCACCGGCAACAAATCCGAGCTGGCCGTGGGCTACTGCACCCTCTACGGCGACATGAACGGCGGGCTCTCCGTGATCGGCGACCTCTACAAGAGCACCGTGTTCGCCCTGGCGGCCTGGCTGGACAGCCCCGAAGCCAGCGCCTGCCGCCTGGAGCTCGGCCTGCCCGCGGAGGGGGAGCTGGTGGGCAGGGCGATCCGCGCCAAACCCCCCAGCGCCGAACTGCGCCCGGATCAGCGCGACAGCGACTCCCTGCCGGAGTACGACCGGCTGGATCCCCTGCTCGAAGCGCTGGTGGAAGAGCGCCGCAGCGTCGAGGAGCTGGCCGTGGACCCCCGTTTCGGCCCGATGGCAGAGCAGGTGGCCCGCCTGTTGCGGCGGGCTGAGTTCAAGCGGCGCCAGGCTGCGCCGGTGCTGAAGGTGAGCGGTCATGCCTTCGACAGCGGTTGGCGCATGCCGATCGCCGCCGGCTGAGCCAGGCTGGAGCAGCACCTCCTGCGTTTGATGGCCTCCCAGGCTTCGGCTCCGCCGCTCACCGCCCCCATGGCGAGCATCGGGGTGCCCCGAGAGATCAAGCGCGACGAGCGCCGGGTGGCCCTCACCCCCGACGGGGTGCGGGAGCTGGTGTCCCAGGGCATGGAGGTGCGGGTGGAGGCCGGCGCGGGGCTGGGGGCGGGCATCGCCGACACCGACTTCACCGCCGCCGGTGCCCGCCTGGTGGATCAGGAGGAGGCCTGGGCGGCCCATCTGGTGGTGAAGGTGAAGGAACCCCAGCCGGAGGAATTCGGCTTCCTGCGCAGTGATCTGGTGCTGTTCACCTACCTGCACCTGGCCGCCTACCCGGATGTGGGCCGGGCTCTGCTGGAGGCCGGCACCACCTCCCTCGCCTATGAAACGGTGCAGCTCGAGGACACCAGCCTGCCCCTGCTGGCCCCGATGAGCGAGATCGCCGGCCGTCTGGCCGCCCAGGTGGGTGCCCACCTGCTGGAACAGCCCCATGGCGGTCGGGGCATCCTGATGGGGGGCTGCACGGGCGTGCGACCGGCGCGGGTGGTGGTTCTGGGTGCCGGAACGGTGGGTTGGAACGCCGCCCGCATCGCTGCTGCCATGGACGCGGAGGTGTTCCTGCTCGATCGCTCACCCCAGCGGCTGCGCCAGCTGGAGGCGGACCGCCGCGGCCGGCTGGTGAACCTGGTGAGCAGCCGCAGCCTCGTGGAACGCCTGGTGCCAGGGGCAGATCTGGTGATCGGCGCCGTGCTCACCCCCGGAGGCCGTGCCCCCACCCTGGTGGAGGAGGCCCTGGTGGAGACGATGAAACCGGGCTCGGTGATCGTGGATGTGGCCATCGATCAGGGGGGCTGCATCGCCACCAGCCGGGAGACCACCCACACCGAACCGGTGCACGCGGTGCACGGTGTGCAGCACTACGCCGTGGGCAACATGCCCGGTGCGGTGCCCTTCACCTCCACCGAGGCCCTGGTGAGCGTCACCCTGCCCTACATCCTGGTGATGGCTGGGCGGGGGCTGGCCGAGGCGGTGACCGACCGGCCGGAACTGCTCTCGGGTCTCAACACCGTGGATGGCGCCGTGTGCCACCCGGGCGTGGCCAAAGCCCTGGGGGTGGCGCCTCGCCACCCGATGGCCTGCCTGCGCTGAGCCCGGCGAAGCGTGCTGAATCCCGGTCGCATCCGCATCATCGCCGTAGGCAAGGTACGCAAGGGCTGGGTGCGGGAGGGCGTCGAGGTCTACCGCCGCCGGCTGCCCGGGCTCACCATCGTGGAGCTCAAGGACAGTGATCCCGCCCGGGAAGCCCAGGCGGTCCGAGCCGAACTGCGCAGCGATGAACAGCTCATCACCCTCAGCGAGGAGGGGCGCCCCTTTCGCTCGGTCGAGCTGGCGGCGCATCTGGGCCACTGCGGCTCCGATCGCCTGGCCTTCGTGATCGGCGGCGCCGATGGCCTCGACCCGGCCCTGCGGGCCAGGGCACGCTGGCAGCTCAGTCTCTCGGCCCTCACCTTTCCCCACGAGCTGGCCAGGCTTCTGCTGCTGGAGCAGCTCTACCGGGCCCAGACCATTCTTCAGGGGGGGCCCTATCACAGGGAATAAAATGATTTTCTGGGGTGATTTTCTGGGGATGTTCGCGGCTGCACTGCGTTGATGGGCGTCATGTCCCGCCGTTGTTCCCCTGACCCTCAGCCTCGGCCCGCCCGGTGACCATGCCCCTGTCACGCCGCTGCCGACCCCTCCTGCTGGTGCTGCTGCTGAGCCTGATGCCCCTCCCCGGCAGGGCGGCGGCCGATCCGGCCGAGCTGCGGGCCGCCGTGGACGATGCGCGACGCCAGGGCCATCTGCGCGCCGTGCTGGTGCGGGTGAGTGTGAACGGACAGGACCTGCTCCGGATGGTGAGCGGCGAGTCGTTGCCGGGGCAACCCGCCACAGCGGCGATGCGCTTCCGCAATGGCTCGGTGGCCATGGCCTACCTCGCCACGCTGCTGCTGCGGATGGCGGAGCAGGGCGTGGTGGACCTCGACGCCCCCGTGCGGCGCTGGCTGCCGGAGGTGCCGCATGCCGAGCGGGTGAGCCTGCGTCAGCTGGCCCAGATGACGGCCGGCTACCGCGACTATGTCCAGAACCCCGCGTTCATCGCGGCCTTCGAGCGGGACCCCTTCCGGCGCTGGCGGAGCGAGGAGCTGCTGGCCTTCGCCGAGCCGGCCAGCCTGCTCTATCCGCCAGGCACCAACTGGAACTACTCCCACACCAGCATGCTGCTGCTGGGGATGGCCCTCGAGCGGGCCGGCGGCGAACCCCTGGAGCAGCTGCTGCAGCGGCAGGTGCTCAACCCCCTGGGGCTGAAGCACACCAGCGACGCCAAGACAGCGGCGATTCCCCCTCCCGTCCTGCACGCCTACTCCGGGGAGCGGCGCAGCGCCCTGGCGCTCCCGCCCCAGCAGGGCTTTCTCGAGGAGAGCAGTTTCTGGGATCCCTCCTGGACGCTGCCGGCCGGGGCGGTGCAGACCACCACGCTCGATGACCTCCACACCACGGCGGTCGGCATCGGGGGCGGAGCCCTGCTGACGCCCGCGTCCTACCGGGCCATGGTCAACACCGACCTGCGCGGACGCACCACGGCCCTGCCCGGCTGCGGCACCTGTTTCCCCCAGAGCGAGGGTTACACCTTCGGCATGGGGATCATCACCACAGGGCGCTGGCTCACCCAGACACCCCTGTTCGGCGGCTACGCCGCGGCCTTCGGCTACCACCCGGAGCGACGCATCGCCATCGCCGTGGCAGTGACGTTCCAGGAAGAGGCCTTCCAGCCGGATGGAAGTTACGTCAACGAAGCTGAGCGGCTGTTTCGCCGTCTGGGTGCCCTGCTCCTGCCCGAGGATCCCCCGCCCTTTCCCCCCCGTCCCAAGCCTGCAAAGGGGGCAGAGGCAACAGCGGCCGACTGAGGGCGCCTGGATGGATGCCTTCCCGCAGGGCCAGCAGCAGGCCCGCCGCTTCGCTGTAACTGGCTGCGGAGAGGGCCGTCAGACCCAGGGCGGCGGCATCCACCTCCAGCACGCCGGGATTGTGCACCGCGATCAGGGGAATCCCCCGTTCGGCTGTGGCCAGCACGGCGGAGCCCCCCAGAGCCGTGTGCGGGGCCACCACAGCGCCGATGCGGCTGGGGTGAAGCCAGCCGGACGCCAGGGCATGGGCTGTGGAGGACGCGCGAGCCCCGGCGTCGATCGGCACCAGATCGGGGGCCTGGCTCAGCCCCACCAGCACGCAGGGGAGGAAGGTGTGGCCGATCTCCTCGGCGGCAGCCCGGGGATCGAGCCTGGGATCCAGGGGCAGGGCACGCAGGGCGGGGGCATGGGCACAGGGCAGCTGCAGGGCGTCGGTGAGCAGATGGCTGATCACGGCCTCGGCCCCGGCCAGGGCATCCACCCCGCACCCGCTGCGGTAGGCCGCCAGGGCCTCACTGGCCGGATCCTCCGGGAACCGTGCCACCACCGCAATGGCCGTAGCCCCGGCATCCCGCAGCCGCTCCCCGGCCCGCAGCAGGGCATCGGGCCGCTGCAGCCGGCCCCAGCTGGAGCCGCTGGGTCCCTGCTCGAGCGTCACCTCCAGTGGGGCATCCGTGAGCAGCACCGGGCCGAGATCCAGCCCCAGCGTGGCCCTGCAGGCCTCGATCAGCTGCAGGTGCCGCAGCCGCAGGTCGGCTTCGATCCCCGCATCGAGCACCACCCCCACCCGCTGCGAGCGCACCGGACGCAGGGCCAGCTCCCCTGCCGCGAAGCGATCGAGCGCCGCCCCCTCCACGTAATGGATGCGGGAGTCGCGCCAGTAGAGCGACGCGCCGTTCATCACGTTGGGATGGGTCACCAGACAGCCGCTGGCTGCCGCCAGCAGGCGGGCCGCCGGCAGCGCGTCGCCGGCATAGCCCCCCACCTGGCAGCCGATGCCGGTGGGAATCAGCATCAGGGTCAGCAGGGGCTCCGCTGTGCTCATCCCTCGCCTGCGGGCTCCTGCATGGGATCCAGGCCCCACACCACCGCCTCCACGGTGAGGGTGGCCCCGTGGCAGCCATCCCCGGCCCCACGCTCGACGGCCGTGATCGCCCAGCGCAGCGGCCGGCCGTGAGCTTCAAGGGCGGCCAGCACCTGCGGCCGGAGGGCACCCGGCTGGCGCCGCAACCGCAGCAGCAGCGGTCGCAGACGCAGCGAGCCACTCATCGCGATGGCCTCACTTCTGGTACTGGCCGAACTGGGCCTCATAGAGGGCATCCTCCATGCCGGCCGTGAGGGTGAGATCGCTGGTCGGGAAGGCGACGCACAGCAGGGCGTACCCGGCCTCCTTCAGGTCATCCTTCACCCCCATGGCATCGGGCTGGTGCACGGTGCCCTCGCTGATGCGGGCGGCGCAGGTGGTGCACACCCCCGAGCAGCAGGAGCTGGGCAGGGGGACACCAGCGGCCTCCGCCGCAGCCAGCACCGTCTGATCGGCGCGGCAGGGGAAGCTGTGGGATTCCCCCTCGTAGACCGCCGTGATCGTGAAGGTCTGGGGTTGAGTCACTGATGACGCCGTCTGGTAGTGGCAGCCCGCCCATCTTCCCAGTTGACCGGTTCAGCAGGCCTGCCAGGAGCTGGGGTGGGGAGCCAGGTATTCCGGAGGAGGCTCACCGTCTGGAGCCGTGAGCACAAAGTCGATGCTCAGGGAGCAGCAGAGATCGTCAGGATCGAGGTTGGGGAGCACGGCATGATCCAGGCAGGAGGGGAACAGCACGAACAGCCCCGCCCGGGGCGCCACATCCCAGTGCGGCCCGCTCCAGACGGAAGGCCGCAGGGGGCCGTCATGGCCCACCGCCATGCCAGGCACCAGCTCGTTCAGCTGGCGGATCGGGAACAGGCGCAGACACCCCTGGCGGCCGGATCCATCCCCCGTGAAGTAGTACACACCGCTGAGGTGGGCGTTGGGATGGTGATGGCGTCCCACGATCTGATCGGGCTCACTGATCACGGGCCAGCAACGCTGAATCTGAAGGGCGACCCTGTCGCGCTGAAACCCCAGCTGATCCAGAAAGCTGTGGGCGTGCCGGCTGAGCTCCGCCACCAGCGGCGCGAACGTGGCATGGGACTGCAGCTGCCACACGCCGTTGAGATCGCCGGTCCAGGCACAACCGGGGTCCGGGTTGCTGCGCAGAGCGCCCCGGAGCTGATGCAGCGTCTGCAGCTGCACCGCCAGATCGAGTGGATCGGGCTGGAGCTGCACCTGGCCCAACGCCACAGGAAACAGCGGCTGAATCCGCAGGATCGGATCCGCTGGCGTGCTGGCATCCATGGAGCTGCCCGGGGTGGAGTCAACGCAGAAACCTGGTCCACCAGCCACCCTCGAGGGAACACCGGAGACCAGGTCTGTTGGACAACGGCCGTCGATGAGGAGGCCGTTGTTGGCTTGAGCTGCAGGCCGCCCGCTCAGGCCTCAGGACATCGCGGCGGCGCCGCCGACCACCTCGAGGATCTCCTGGGTGATGGCCGCCTGGCGGGCCTTGTTGTAGTCCAGGGTCAGGGTCTTGGCCAGAGCCTTGGCGTTGTCGCTGGCATTGTTCATGGCCGTCATGCGGCTGGCCAGCTCGGAGGCGGCGGCTTCCTGGAGGGAACGCAGCAGCTGGTTCTGGAGGTAGAGCGGGAGGAGGGCGTTGAGCAACTGCTCCGGGCTCTGCTCGAACACGATGTCCGAGGGAAGGTTCGGAGCAGCATTGGCCGAGGACCCCGGCTCCACCACCAGACGGCCTTCGCGGGTGGTGAGCCGGAAGATCTCGTCCTCGGGGGTGGCAATGCCCTGCGGATCGAGGGGCAGCAGAGTCTGGATCACGGGACGGGAGCTCACCAGGTTGATGAACTTGGTGAAGATGATTTCCACCCGGTCCGTCGAACCGGACACGAACTCCGCCAGAACCTCATTGGCGATGTCCCGGGCCTCATTGGCACTGGGCACCTGCTCCAGACCGGTGAAGGTGGCGCGGATCTTGTAGGTGCTGGAGCGGTTCTGGAAGTAGGTGATCGCCTTGCGGCCGATCAACACGAGATCAACGGCATAGCCCTGCTCGCTCAGTTCGGAGAAGCGCTGCTCAGTCCGTTTGATGATGTTGGCGTTGTAGCCGCCGCAGAGACCGCGGTCGCCAGTGATGGCGAGGAGGGTGATCGAAGCGACCGGACGCTCCTCCAGCAGGGGAGCGTCCACGTCTTCGAATCCCATCCGCGACTGGAGATTTTCCAGAACGCGGGCCAGCCGATCGGCAAAGGGGCGGCTGCGGAGCACCTGCTCCTGAGCGCGGCGCACCTTGGCGGCCGCGACCAGCCGCATGGCCTCGGTGATCTTGCGAGTGTTCTTGACCGAACTGATGCGGTCGCGGATTGCCTTGAGGTTTGCCATGTGCCCAGCCTCCTCAGATCGAAGCCAGCATGGTCGACTTCACCTCAGCAATGGCATCCTTGAGCATGGCCTCAGCCTCATCGCTGAGCACCTTCTCGTCCTGCACTTTCGAGATGTAGTCAGCCTTGTTGGTCTTGAGATACTCGCGCAGCTCACGGCAGAACTGGGCAACGGACTCGACGGGCACCTCATCGATCAGGCCCTTCACACCGGCATACACCACGGCCACCTGCTCAGCCAGGTTCAGGGGACTGAACTGGGGTTGCTTGAGGATCTCCCTCAGCCGCTTGCCCCGGGCCAGCTGGGCCTGGGTGGCAGCGTCCAGATCGGAGGCGAACTGGGAGAAAGCGGCCAGTTCGTCGAACTGGGCCAGCTCCAGCTTCAGGGTGCCGGCGATCTTCTTGATGGCCTTGGTCTGGGCGGCTCCGCCGACCCGGCTCACGGAGATGCCCACGTTGATGGCCGGGCGGAGACCCGAGTTGAACAGGTCGGAGCTCAGGAACACCTGACCGTCGGTGATCGAGATCACGTTGGTGGGGATGTACGCGGACACATCACCAGCCTGGGTCTCGATGATCGGCAAGGCGGTCATGGAGCCTTTGCCCATGGCGTCCGAGAGCTTGGCCGCACGCTCAAGCAGGCGGCTGTGGCAATAGAACACGTCGCCGGGGTAGGCCTCACGACCGGGGGGGCGGCGCAGCAGCAGGGACATCTGGCGGTAGGCCTGGGCCTGCTTGGTGAGGTCGTCGTAGATCACCAGGGTGGCCTTGCCCTTGTACATGAAGGATTCAGCCAGGGCTGCACCGGTGTACGGAGCCAGGTACTGCATCGCAGCAGCCTCGGAGGCACTGGCACAAACCACGATCGTGTAGTCGAGGGCTCCTTTTTCCCGAAGCACGTCAACCACGTTGGCGACGGAGGCATTCTTCTGGCCGATCGCCACATAGACGCAGACGACGTCCTGGCCCTTCTGGTTGATGATCGTGTCGATCGCGATGGCGGTCTTGCCGGTCTGTCGGTCGCCGATGATCAGCTCGCGCTGGCCACGGCCGATCGGGATCATGGCGTCGATGGCGGTGATGCCGGTCTGCATGGGCTCATGCACCGACTTGCGCTGAATGATGCCGGGTGCCATCGACTCGATCAGGCGCGTTTCGCTGGTGGCGATGTCACCCTTGCCGTCAATCGGCTGACCGAGGGAATTCACCACGCGGCCGAGCATCGCATCGCCCACAGGCACGGAGGCGATCTTGCCGGTGGCCTTCACCGTGCTGCCCTCCTGGATGCCGCCGCCCTCACCCATCAGCACCACACCGACGTTGTCGTCTTCCAGGTTGAGCGCGATGCCCTCGGTGCCGTCCTCGAACTCCACCAGTTCCCCGGCCATGACCTGCTGGAGTCCGTAGACCCGGGCGATGCCATCACCGATCTGGAGCACGGTTCCAACGTTGCTGACCGAAACCGATTTGTCGTAGTCCTCAATCTGCTGCTTGAGGATGGCGCTGATCTCGTCGGGGCGGATGGAAACCATGGTGGGAAGTCCCTGCGGGGGAGCTGATGAAAAGAGTGCGGAGAAGGGAAAAGGGCGTGAACGGAGTGGCTAGCCCACGCGGGCCAGGGCCAGACCCAACCGACGCACCTGACCGGAGAGGCTGGCGTCGATCACCTGGGAGCCCATGCTGACGATGAAGCCACCGATGAGGGACGGGTCGATCTGGATCTCGAACTCAACGGAGTCCGTGCCGGCAATGGCCTTGACCCGCTCGTTGAGCTGGCTCTGCTGATCGTCAGAGAGCGGGGTGGCCGCAGTGACCCTGGCCAGGGTGATCTGACGCAGGTCGCGGTAGAGCTCAAGGAAGCGGAGCAACACAGCGTCCAGCACCGTGATGCGTTGACGATCGGCGAGCAGCTTCAGCAGGTTCTGCAGCGACGCCGTGAGGTCGGCTCCAAAAAGAGCGGCCAACGCCGCCTTCTTGGCCTCGGGCTCCAGCACAGGAGAGGCCATGGCGGCCCTGAGCTCGGCACTGGAGTTCCAGACCCGGAGCAAGCCACGCACCTGGTCGGCGACCGTGTCGGTCTCCCGGCGGGATTCAGCCACCTGAAGCAGGGCTTCGGCGTAGGGCGTGGCGATGGTGTTAAGGAGAGGCATCAGGCGTTCCCCAGATTGCGGATGGACTGATCGATCAGTCGACTCTGGGCCGCCGCATCGAGCTTCTTCGGCAGGGAGGCCAGAGCTTTCTCGATGGCCTGCCGGGCGGCTTCGCGGCGCAGCAGGTCAGAGACACGGGCCGCCTCGGCATTGAGATCGGCCACCGCATCTTCCTTGAGCCGGGCCATTTCCTCGATGGTGCGCTTTTCGCTCTCCTCACGCACGGCCGCCGCCCTGGCGACGCCGTCGCGGCGAATGGTTTCGGCCTTCTGCTGAGCGGCGGCCAGATCACCCTGGGCGCGGGTGAGCTCAGCGGTGGCACGGGTGAGACGGTCCTCGGCGTCGGAGAGGTCGGCGAGGATCGCCTGACGACGGCGTTCCAGCATCCCCCCCAGAAATCCGCGCAGGAACCAGACCAGCACACCGATCACGATGATCAGGTTGATCAGGTTCGTTTCGAAGGGATTGACGTTGATGCCGAACCCGCCGTGGTGGGCGAACAGGGCGGTGGCAGAGAACTGGAGGGTCATGATGCAGCCAGCAGACGATCGACGATGAGGGAACCGAGTCGTTCGGCCTCGGTCTTGATGGCGCTGAGAGCGCGATCCTTCTCGGACTCGATGTCGCGGCGGGCCTTCTCGCGGGTGGCGATGGCTTCGGCCTGAGCCGTCGCCAGCGCCTCGCGGTACAGCTTGTCGGACTCCTGTTCGGCCTCGACGATCAGCTTCTGGGCATGCTGACGGGCCTCCTTGAGCTGCTCGGTGAGATCCGCCTCGAGGCGCTGCACCTGGGCCAGCTTCTGCTTGGCCTCCGCGCGGCTGGTGGCAATGAAGCCCTCGCGTTCCTCCACGGCCCGGCCCACGGGCCGGAAGAACAGGGCATTGAGAATGAAGGTGAGGATGACGACCTGAACCGCCATCAGCGGCAGGGTGGCATCGAGGTCGAAGAGACCTCCCTCCGGAGCACTGGCAGCGGCACTGGCAGCGGCACTGGAGGCGGCATCAGCTGCGGTGAGCAGAAGCCAGCTGGTCATGGGGAAAGAGCGCCGGGGTGGACAGGAGAACCGTCACCGCGGGGAGAGGGTGGCCAATCCCCGCGGGTCGATGATCAGCCTGCGAAGGGATTGGCGAACAGCAGCACCAGAGCCACGACCAGGCCGTAGATGGTGAGGGCTTCCATGAAGGCCAGCGACAGCAGCAGCGTGCCGCGGATCTTGCCTTCGGCCTCAGGCTGCCGGGCAATGCCTTCCACAGCCTGACCGGCTGCGGTGCCCTGGCCGATGCCAGGACCGATGGCGGCGAGACCCACGGCCAGAGCGGCGGCCAGAACGGAAGCGGCGGAGGTCAGATCACTCATTGGTGGAAAAGAGGTAAGAGAGCGCAGGGAGAGCGCGGGAAGGGCTAGGCGCGCCCGGGACACCACAGGGGTGGGCCCGGTTCCACCCGGACCTGCGCGCGACGAGTTTGCCAGACCGTGGGGACCGGCCTGGCAGGACCAGGGCTCAGTGGTGCTCTTCGTGCACGGCCTCGCCGATGTAGTTCGCGGCGAGGGTGGCGAAGATCAGGGCCTGAATGGCGCTGGTGAACAGGCCAAGGAACATGGCCGGAAGCGGCACGATCACCGGCACGAGGAAGGCCAGAACGGCCACCACGAGCTCATCGGCCAGGATGTTCCCGAACAGACGGAAGGAGAGGGAAAGAGGCTTGGTGAAATCCTCGATGATCTTGAACGGGAGCATGATCGGGGTGGGCTCCACGTAGTACTCGAAGTAGCGAAGACCCTTCCGGCTCAGTCCGGCATAGAAGTAGGAGAGCGACACCAGAAGGGCCATCGCCACGGTGGTGTTGATGTCAGCCGTCGGAGCGCCGAGTTCACCGTTGGGAAGCTCGATCAGCTTCCAGGGGATCAGGGCCCCGCCCCAGTTGCAGACGAAGATGAAGAGGAAGAGGGTGCCGATGAAGGGAAGCCAGTCCCGGTAGGCCTTCTCGCCGATCTGCTCACGGGCCAGGTCGCGGAGGTAATCCCACAAAAACTCGAGCAGGTTCTGGACCCCTCGCGGGTCTCGCTCCATCTTCCGGGTTCCCACCACGACGAGCGCAAGAAGAGCACCGATCACGACCCAGGAGCTGATGAAGACCTGGCCGTGGAGCTGAAGGTTGCCGAGGTGCCAGTAGAACTGCTGGCCAACCTCCAACTCAGCGAAGGGAAGGTGAAGGGGCAAGGGAACCATGGAGGTGTGGTGGTTCTAGGGATTCAGGAAGGCCTGCAGGAGCAGGGCGGGCTTGTAGAGAACGAAGCCGGCCAGCGCCGGCAACAGCTCAATGGCCGGAACCTTGGCGGCCGCAACCACCAGCAGAGCGGGCACCACGATCTGAAAACGACCGAGGGAGCGCGACTCCGGACCGAGCCGGCCGACGCTCCTGGCCAGCAGGCGCATGTAGAGGAGCCCACAGGCTCCCCCCAGGGCCAGGCTGCGGGCCGCTGAGCCGCTTACCAGCAGCCAGGTGACGAGAGCCACGGCGACCGTGACCGCCGCCGTTGCCACCAGAAGGCGGCGCTGGAGACGGGCGTAGTCATCAGTTTCAGTCCTCTCCTGAGCAGGGAGAAGCGAGGCGGGAGCCGCGACCTGGGAGCCTGCTTCGGACCCTGCGGCGGGGGAGGAGCAGGAATCCATGGGGACGGTGACCTGCAAGCGCGCCGTAGGGCAAAAGCCCCGGCAACTTATCACGCAGCGTTAAGCGACCAGATGGAGCACTCCCAGGCCTGACAGCTGACGGGCCCGGCGGCAACGTTCCCTGGACTCCATGGCGAGGGGCAGCGCGCCGAGGGTCTTGCCCGGGTGGCCCTGCCAGGCCTGGAGCAAGGCCAGGTCCTCAGCCTCGATGCTGAGGGGCATCAGATCCGGACCGAGCAGGTCGCGCGAGGGCCAGCCCCAGAGGCAGCGGTTGACCTCCCCCCGACACTGCAGCAGCCCGCTGTCCTCCGTCCAGGACTGGCGCTCGACCGGCCCCTTGGTCAGGAAGAACTCGAAGTGGCTGATGTCCGGATCCAGTTGCTCCACCAGGGCCCACTGCTGCGGCTTGGGCAGCGCGAGGGCACGGTCCAGCAGCTCACCGCCCAGCAGCCGCGCCGGATCCCAGACCTGCGGGTTGGAGAACCCGGCGAAGCTCAGATCGGCGCTGGCGACGAAGTGCATCAGACCCTCGAGGTCATAGCTGGTTTCCTGGGGATGCAGGTACATGTCGGCGAAGTTGACGTCGGCCGCCGTATCCAGCGCCCAGCGCTGCTCATGGTGCCGCCGTAAGCGGTTGGACTCGGGCAGGGTGCTGAACAGCTGGCGGCCGAGACGCAGTCCCTCCGCCCCGGTGCCAGCCGCCAGCAGCTGCAGCGCCTTCTGCGTGCGGTGGATCTCCCAGCGACCGGCCTCGGCGTAGAGGAACAGGTGAAGCACACCACCCGGGCGCAGCAGGCGGGCCAGGGCCTTGAGGCCAGCCTCGGGCTCCTGCAGGTGGTGCAGCACCCCGACGGAATTGATGTAGTCGAAGGGGCCCTCACCCGCGAGGTCGAGAAGACTGCGCTGCTCGATGCGCAGCTCGGCCGCCTGCGCAAGGGCACCGGATCGCCGGGTGCGCTCACGGGCCACCGCCAGGGATCCTGGACTGATGTCCACGGCCAGGACCCGGCAGCCCGGATTGAGGTGGCAGAGGTAATCGGTGCTCACCCCGGTGCCGCAGCCCGCATCGAGCACGGTCCAGCGGCGGCCGCCCTCAGCCGGGGCCTCAGGCAGGGCACCGTGGACGAAGGCCCAGGCACTGTCCACGCACCAGCGCCAGTTGTATCCGGGCGGTGGACCGTCCTGAAGTGGATCCCCGGGGTAGGGGAAACGGTCGTAGAAGGCACTGACCGTTGGCGTGGCGGCATCGCTGACGGACACGGAGCAGGAGCGGGCAACCCGGCGAGCATTTCATGGCTGAAGCCCGGACCACGGTGGGGCTGCAAACATTTGTTCATGCCCCCCATGGCCGCCACGGGGCCAGCCGTAAGTTGGCCCCGCCCGGTTCGCTCTCGTCAATGACCGTGACCGCCAGCAGCGGCAGCACCAGGGTTGCTCCCCAGCGTTACGACACACTGCCGCTGTCCAGCGTCCGTCAGGCAGAGCAGGAGGATCGCTTCCCCGACGGGGGCGAGCTCGACAACCTGATCACCTTCTTCCAGAGCGGCCAGCGCCGTGTCGCTGCAGCCCAGCGGCTCTCGGAGAACGCCGATTTCATCGTGGCCAAGGCGGCCAATCGGATCTTTTCCGGGGGCACACCCCTCTCCTATCTGGATGCGCCCTTGAGCCCTGGGGCCCGCTCGGGTGACAGCAGCCCGCTCGCCGCTGACCAGGCGGCGTTCCAGCGCTCGGTCCAGACCTTCGCAGGCGCCGCCGGAACCACCGGCAAGGGCAATCTGATCGGCCGCCTGCTGGAAGGTGCCGGGGGCGATGCCGATGTTCGGGTCGTGCTGCCCACCGGATTCGCCCCCATCGCCGTGGGCATCTACGGCACCGCCCGGATGCGGAAATCGATCCGGGATCTGGCCTGGTTCCTCCGCTACGTGGGCTATGCACTCGTGGCCGGAGATCCCAGCATCCTGGCGGTGAACACCCGAGGCCTGCGGGATGTGCTCGAGAAGGCGTGCTCCCTGGCCGCCACCAATGTGGCCCTCCAGGAGATGCGGGCAGCCTCGGCCGGCCTGTTCAAGGCGGAGCCGGAAACCCGCCAACTGGTGATCCAGTATTTCAACGTTCTGCTGAGCGAGCTGGCCATACCCACTCCCTCAGCACGCCAGCGCCTCGGCAGCCCCGTGACGCAAGGGCTGCAGCTTCCGGCCACCTACGCCCTGGGAGCTCAGGGCAAGGTCCAGCGCTTCGTGATGAAGCCGGCGATGACCGGTACTCAGAAGGCCGAGGTCATCCGGGCTGCCTACCGGCAGGTGTTTGAGCGTGACATCGTCAAGGGCTACGGCCAGGAAATCTGCCCTGTCGAGGCCACCCAGGTCCGCCAGGGTCAGATCTCCATGCGGGAGTTCATCCGCGCCCTAGGTCGCAGCAAGGAGTACCTGAAGCAGTTCTATGGGCGCTTCTCCAACAGCCGGGCCGTGGAGCTGGCCTTCCGCCACTTCCTCGGGAGAGGAATCAGCTCCAGGGAAGAATTCACCAAGTTCTTCGACATCGTCAGCGCCCAGGGCCTTCCCGGTCTGGTCGACTGCCTGGTGAACTCCATGGAGTACGCCAGGGTGTTCGGCGAGGAAACCGTTCCCTATCTGCGAGACCTCGGAGAAGAGGCCCAGGAGAGTGCCGGCTGGGGATCCAACCGCAAGCTCTTCCGCTTCAGTGCGCCGTTCGAAGGCGCTCCGCAGTACGTCACGCTCTACGCGTCCTACCGCCAGCCCTTCCCCGACCAGCATCCCTACGGCGGCGGGAATGACCCCCTGGGCCTCACCTATGGGGCCATCTTCCCCTCCGGCACGGCCAGCGTGGCCACCAGGCCTGCCCCCTTCGGCTACGACAGCCGCAGGATTCTGATCGGCAACGGGCTCAACCAGCCCGGCCAGATGGACAGCGCCCAGTTCCGCAAGGCAGCGCCCCGCAGGGTGGGGCCCCGGGTGGTGCGGCTGCAGCAGATCGCCACCGGTGGCAATTCCGTGCCCAGACGAGGCGGCCAGCCAAGCGTGCGGGGAACCGAATCCAGCACCCAGGCGGTCATCAATGCGGTCTACGTCCAGGTGCTGGGAAACACCGGCTATGCCGGCGAACGCAACAAGGTTGAGGAGATCAAGCTCGAAAACGGTGATATCAGCCTGAGAGAATTCGTCCGTCAGGTCGCCCGCTCCAACGCCTTCCGCCGGCGTTACTGGAGTGGCCTCTACATCACCAAGGCCATCGAGGTGATGCATCGTCGGCTGCTCGGCCGTCCCACCTTCGGCCGCTGGGAGATCGACGCCCTCTTCGATACCGCGGCCCGGCTCGGCTTCTATGGCGTCGTCGACGCCATGCTGAACAGCCGCGAATACAACGACTGTTTCGGCGAAGACACCGTTCCTTTCGAGCGTTTCATCACCCCCACCGATCGCACGGCCCGGAAGGTGCCTGGCCTCAACCGACCCTTCATCGCCGCGGCCTACCCCGATCTCACCCCAGCCAAGCGGCCAGAAGTCACCCCTCCGATGGCCGTCCGCACCATCGGCGACATCACCCCGCGCAACCTGCCGGACCGCGCCACGGTCATCCGCGGGGGTTGGAGCGCCAAGATCGCGGGGGGGGAGGTGAACCGTCCTGCGACCGACGCGGTGCAGAGCCAGACCATCCGGGAGAAACCGGCTCCGGCCCGCACCTGGCGCCCCGCCGGCGTGAGCCCCTACTGGAGCACGCCTGGCGGCAAGGGCTTCACCAGTCCTGCCCCGGCGGCGGTCCCCAGCGGCGGCTGGCGCAAGGCCGAGAGCACGAACCTGGCCACTGCGCCTGCCGTGCAACCCGGCGATGCCATGCGCAAAGCCCTGCGTCCCGATCAGCCCCAGGGGTTCAAGCGACGCCAGAGCCTGGGGCGCCCCGTGCGGATCGGCCGCACGGCCACCGAAAGCCAGGTTCAGGAAGCTCTCGAAGCCACCTACCGGCAACTGCTCAACCGGGTCCCCCTGGCTGCCGAGCGTCTCACGGATGCGGAATCCCAGTTCCGCAACACCCAGCTCACGGCCGGCGAATTCGTCGGGCAGCTCGCCACCGGTGAACTCTTCCAGCAACGCCTCAACCGCATGGCTCCCCTGAGGGCCGCCTCCGCGGCCTACCTCGCCCTGCTCGGCAGAGCTGCCCAGCCCGGGGAGGTGAGCCGCTTTCTGGCGATCCGGGGCAAACAGGGCCAGGTGGCCGCCGTTCAGGATCTGCTGAACTCGCCTGAATACGCCAAGGTCTTCGGACAGGACACGGTCCCCTACATCCGTGGACTCAGCACTGCACCCGGTCAGCCGCTGACGACCGTGAACCGAACGGCGGCGCTCTATGCCGGCAATGCCGGTCTCACACCGAGCCCCAAGGGCGCCCTCTGAAGCCCAAGCCACCCGGAGACAACCCGCCAGGCCATCGCCGGGGCTCCGCAACAACCACCACCGCCTTCGATGAAGTTCGCGGGTGGTGGCATTGTTGTTTCTGGAATTAACACTGCTCCACGGAAATCAATCCGCTCACAACAGGCGCGGCCTCAAGATCTCAAATCCACAGTGAACAGACGGAGGGTTTCACCGCTATTGGAAACAACCTTCAAAACCGTTGCGGCACAAGGGCTTTCACAAACCGATGCGCCGTGAAGAACTGTTACCGGAGCAGGAGCCACCGCAGCCCCTTGGCGCAGAATGATTCGGCGATCGGCGCGAGTCGATCTTTCCCTTACCCACCGGATACCGGTCTCCGTCAAGGCGGCCGCTTGTTTCGAGGCAGAACTGCATGAGCATCGTCTCCAACTCGATCATCAACGCGGACGCCGAAGCCCGCTATCTCAGCCCTGGCGAACTCGACCAGATCAAGTCCTTCGTCGCTGCGGGCCAACGCCGCGTGCGCGTGGCTCAGGTCCTCAGCGAGAGCCGCGAGCGGATCGTCAAGACCGCCGGCGGTGCCCTGTTCCAGCGGCGCCCCGACGTCATCTCCCCTGGTGGCAATGCCTACGGCGAGGAGATGACGGCTTCGTGCCTCCGCGACATGGACTACTACCTCCGCCTGGTGACCTATGGCGTGGTTGCCGGCGATGTCACTCCCATCGAAGAGATCGGGATCATCGGTGCCAAGGAGATGTATCGGTCTCTCGGCACTCCTCTCGATGCGATGGCTGAAGCCATCCGTGAGATGAAGAATGTGGCCACCGGCATGCTCACGGGCGCGGACGCCGAAGAAGCTGGCTTCTACTTCGACTACGTCATCGGCGCCCTCTCCTGAGGCTGCTTCCTCCCCTCTCTTCCATCGCCATCAGCAGGATTCATGCAAGACGCCATCACCAACGTCATCAATCAGGCCGACGTCCAGGGCCTGTACCTGGATGGTTCCGCCATGGGACGGCTTGAGCAGTACTTCGCCAGCGGCGAACTGCGCGTCCGTGCCGCCGCCACCATCAGTGCGAATGCTTCAGCCATCATCAAAGAGGCTGTGGCCAAGTCACTGCTCTATTCGGACATCACCCGTCCGGGCGGCAACATGTACACCTGCCGTCGCTATGCCGCCTGCATCCGCGACCTGGACTACTACCTCCGCTACGCCACCTACGCCATGCTGGCTGGCGACACCTCGATTCTCGACGAGCGCGTGCTCAACGGCCTCAAGGAAACCTACAACTCCCTGGGTGTGCCCATCGGGGCCACCGTGCAGTCGATCCAGGCCATGAAGGAAGTCACCGCCTCCCTTGTGGGGCCTGATGCTGGCCGCGAGATGGCGGTCTATTTCGACTACATCTGCTCTGGTCTGGGCAACTGATCCAGCGTCTCTGGACCCCCTCCAAGGATCTTTCCATGCGTCTGTTCAAGGTCACTGCCTGCATTCCCTGTCCGGAGAAATCCCGCACCCAGCGCGAACTCCAGAACACCTACTTCACCAAGTGGGTGCCCTATGAGAGCTGGTTTGCTGAGCAGCAGCGAATCATGAAGCAGGGCGGCAAGATCCTCAAGGTCGAGCTGGCCACGGGCCGCCGTCAGGTGAACGTGGGCAACTGAGACCAGTCCAGCCAGCAGTCTGCTGAGATCCAGTCTCCGCCGTCGGGATCTTACGCAGCGATTTCCATCTGCACAGCGATTTCCAACAGAATTGCATCCAAAAGCCCGGCCCTGACGGCCGGGCTTTTTTGCTGCCAGCCCCCAGCCCAACGCGCCTGGTCTCGGACAGCTCCTGCGGCGGCCCTGAGACTCGACAAAAGGGGCAGGGAAGCGGCTCAATGGGGAGCCCTGATGGCCTCCTTCCGGCCGGGTTCCTCCACCTTGTCCCGCTCTGCCGCCCTCCCCAATCGTCCTGGCCGCCGCCCGCACCAGGGCGACCTCGCCCGCAGCCTGCTGCCCTGGCCATGGGCGCAATGGCCGGCGGAGGCGCGGCTTCTTCTCGCTCTGGTCGGCCTCTGGAGCGTGATGGGGCTGCTGGTGCTCGGCTCGGCGAGCTGGTGGGTGGCGGAGCGGGAGATGGGCGACGGAGCGTTTTACATCAAGCGCCAGATCATCTGGATGGTGGCCAGTTGGGGGCTGCTCTGGATGGCGGTGCGCACCAGCATCCGCCGATGGCTGCATCTGGCCCCTCTCGCGCTTCTGATCGGCACCCTGCTGGTGGCCGCCACCCTGGTGGTGGGAAGCACCGTCAACGGCGCCAGCCGCTGGCTCGTGCTGGGCCCGATCCAGCTGCAGCCCTCGGAACTGGTGAAGCCCTTCGTGGTGCTGCAGGGTGCTGCCCTCTTCGCCCACTGGCGCCGGATCAGCCTCGATCAGAAATTGCTCTGGCTGGGCGTGTTCGGCGGCCTGATCCTGCTGATCCTCAAGCAGCCGAATCTCAGCACCGCCGCCCTCAGCGGTCTCCTGCTGTGGTTGATGGCCCTGGCAGGCGGCGTCGGCTATCCCCTGCTGCTGGGCGCAGCGGGAGCCGGAGGCCTGCTCGGCACGGCCAGCATCCTGATCAACGAGTACCAGCGCTTGCGGGTGATCTCCTTTCTCGACCCCTGGCGGGATGCCCAGGGGGACGGCTACCAACTGGTTCAGAGCCTGATGGCGATCGGCTCCGGCGGGCTTCTGGGTGAAGGCTTCGGCCTCTCCACCCAGAAGCTTCAATACCTGCCGATTCAGACCACGGATTTCATCTTTGCGGTCTACGCCGAGGAGTTCGGCTTTGTCGGCTCGGCCGTGCTGCTTCTGTTTCTGCTGCTGTTCGGCTTCGTGGGCCTGCGGGTGGCCCTGAGCTGCCGCAGCAACCAGCAACGCCTGGTGGCCATGGGGGCCACGACCCTGCTGATCGGCCAGTCGATCCTGAACATCGCCGTGGCCAGCGGCGCGATGCCCACCACGGGGCTGCCGCTGCCCTTGATCAGCTACGGCGGCAATTCGCTGATGGCGAGCCTGCTGATCTGCGGTCTGCTGATCCGGTGTTCGCTGGAATCCGGCGGCCTCACCCCGGAGCCCCGTCGCCGGAGGCTGCAGCCTTCCCGATAGGGTTGGTTCATGTTGGACTTCGGGGCAAACGCGGCCGACTGGGCCCGCAGCAGCGAGTTGCTGCTCCAGCACTCCCTCAGCCATCCAGGCCCCACAACCCTTCTGGTGGTGTTCGCCGGAGGCCTGCTCACCAGCCTGGGGCCCTGCTCCCTCTCACTGCTGCCGATCACGGTGGCCTACCTGGCCGGCTTCCGGGACTCCGAGGCTCCAGCTCTGCCCTGGCTGCGCAGCGCCTCCTTCGCTGGTGGGATCGTCATGGCCATGGTGCTGCTGGGCCTGGCCAGCGGCCTGCTCGGCAGGGTCTACGGCCAGATCCCCGGCCTGGTTCCCACCCTTGTGGCCCTGCTGGCCGTGGCCATGGGGCTCAATCTGCTGGGGCTGCTGCGGTTCTCCCTGCCGGTGGGTCCCGATCCCGAACGCTGGAGGCAGCGGGTGCCTGCTCCCCTGGCCCCCCTGGCTGCTGGTCTTGCCTTCGGCCTGGCCGCCACACCCTGCACCACCCCAGTGCTCGCCGTGCTTCTGGGCTGGCTCACCCAGATGGGTCAGCCCCTGATGGGCATGCTGCTGCTCACCAGCTTCGGGGCCGGCCAGGTGATGCCCCTCCTGCTGGCTGGCACGGCCGCCGCCACCCTTCCCGGGCTGTTGCGCTTGCGCCAGCTGGGCCAGTGGGTGCCCCCGATCAGCGGTGTGGTCCTGCTGAGCAGCGGCCTGATCACCCTGGTGGCCAACCTCGCCTGATGCCGCGGCCATGACACCCTTGCTCCGTCTGGTGGGCTGGATTGCAGACCTGAAGCTGGCCATCGGCCTGCTGGTGGTGATCGCCGCGGCCAGTGCGGTGGGAACGCTCATTCCCCAGCAGGAAAGCGCCAGCTTCTATCACAAGCTCTATGACCCCCAACCGTGGCTGGGCCTGCTGCCTGGTGACGCCGTTCTGGGGCTCGAGCTGGATCACGTCTACTCCAGCCGCTGGTTTCTGGCCCTGCTGGCCTGGCTGGCGCTCTCCCTGGTGCTGTGCAGCTGGCGGCGCCAGTGGCCCGCGCTGCAGGCAGCCCTGCGCTGGGTCGATTACCGCACCCCGAGGCAGCTCAGCAAACTCACCGTCGCCGAAACCCTGAGCTGCACCGATGCCCTGGCGGACCTGGAGCGGCTGGACTCCCGCCTGAGGCAACGGGGCTGGCAGGTACGGCGTCTTGACGAGCGCCTGGCGGCCCGACGGGGAGTGCTCGGCCGGGTGGGGCCGCTGCTTGTGCATGCCGGGATGGTGGTTCTGATGCTGGGGGCCGCCTGGGGCGCCCTGGGGGGCCAGCGGGCCGAGCAGTTCCTGGCCCCGGGGCGCAGCCTCGAACTGGTGGACCGCCGTGGCCACACCACGCTCACCCTGGCCCTGGATCAGTTCGCGATCACCCGGGACCCGGCGGGCCGGCCGGAGCAGTTCAGTTCGTCGCTGCGTCTGCTGCGGGGTAACGGCCAGGTCGACCAGGAGGCTGACCATCCCGATCAAGGACGTGATGGAGCAGACCCCAACCTGCTCAAGGCTGCCACCATCAGCGTCAATCACCCGCTGCGGTTCCAGGGCATCACCCTCTACCAGGCCGACTGGAGTCTGGCGGCCGTCAGCCTGAGACTCGGCAACAGTCCGGTGCTCGAGGTGCCCCTGCAGAGCTTTCCCCAGCTGGGTGATCAGATCTGGGGACTGGTGCTCCCCACCCGACCGGACGGCTCCGATCCCGTGCTGCTGAGCGTCACCAGTGAGCAGGGCCCCGTCGCCGTGTTCGGTGCCGATGGCGCCAGGCTGGGCCAGATCGCCATCGGCGGCGAACCGCTCGAGGTGAACGGCGTGCCGATGCGGGTGAGCGGGATCCTTCCTGCCAGCGGAATCCTGTTGAAACGCGATCCGGGCGTGCCACTGGTCTACAGCGGCTTCGCCCTCACCCTGCTGGGCGGTGGGCTGAGCGTGCTGGCCACGCGGCAGCTGTGGGCGATCGCCGAAGGCGGGCGGTTGCACGTGGGCGGGCTGTGCAACCGCAACCTCACGGCCTTTGCCCAGGAGCTGCCGAATCTCCTGGGCGATCTGGACCCGGCCCAGACGGACGCCCCGATGGGAGAGGCAGCCTGATCGGGGATCGGGTTCAGACCAGCCGGAACATGCCTTGCGGCTCAGCTGGGCTGTCGAACGCCATGGGACGCACGGATCACCGTGTGCACATTGCCACGGGGGTTGAAGTCAGCCTCCAGCTGCATCCACACCGGGTCACAGGCGGCGACGAAGTCATCCAGGAGGCGGTTCACCACTTCTTCGTGGGAGATCGTGCGGTCGCGGTAGCTGTTCACGTACAGCTTGATCGCCTTGAGCTCCATCACCCGGGGGCCCGGCTGGTACAGCAGCTGCAGCGTGGCGAAGTCGGGGTAGCCCGAGAAGGGGCACAGACAGGTGAATTCCGGCAGGGTGATGCTGATCTCGTAGACCCGTCCGGGGCGGGGGTTCTCGAAGCAGAGGAGGCTGGCCTCAGCGATCGCCCGCTCCCCGTACAGGGGAGTGCGCGTCGCGCCATCCGGCTCCGCCTGGGATGCAGCGGCAGCAGGTGCCCCCTGACTCGACGCGGGTGGATGGGAAGCCGTCACGGGAATGGAAGCAGTGCGCAGGTGTGGCGATCCTATGGAGCCCGCCAGAGGTAGCAACCGCTACGACGACACCCCGGGGGCTCGGGCCTAATGGAGAGGTTCCCGCCACCGGCGGGATCCACTGAGAGACTGCATCTTCCAGCCCCAGCCGCTTCCATGAAAAAAGTCGAGGCCATCATCCGGCCCTTCAAGCTTGAAGACGTCAAGATCGCCCTGGTCAACGCCGGCATCGTCGGCATGACCGTGAGTGAGGTTCGCGGCTTCGGTCGGCAGAAGGGCCAGGTCGAGCGCTATCGGGGCTCGGAGTTCACGGTGGAATTCCTGCAGAAGCTCAAACTCGAGATCGTGGTCGACGATGAGAAGGTCGACACCGTGGTCGGAGCCATCCAGGACGCGGCCCGCACCGGCGAGATCGGCGACGGCAAGATTTTCGTGAGCACCATCGACGCCGTGATCCGCATCCGCACCGGCGATCGGGACAGCGGGGCGATCTGATCGGTTCTGTCCCTGGCCGAGACTCCGGATCAGCTGGTGGCCAGGGTGCTGGCCACCAGCTTTTGGATGGTGGCCTCTCGCTCGGCTGGGTCCGCTGACAGGGCCCAGTCGCCTTCAAAGCCCGTGGGCTCCGCCCCTTGGACGTCGCCCTCAGCCACAGAGCGCAGCCAGAGCAGGTATTCATGGTTTCCGGCCGGTCCGGTGAGCGGAGAGGCCACCAGACCCTGGGCCCGCAGCCCAAGCGACGCGGCGGAGGTGATCACGCCGTTGATCGCCTCGGCGTGGGCCTCGGCACTGCGCACCACCCCCCCCTTGCCGACGCGAGCCTTGCCCACCTCGAACTGAGGCTTGACGAGCAGCAGCAGATCCGCTGGAGGCCGGGGAGATGCGCTGGCTAGCAACCCCACCAGGGCTGGGAGCACCAGGCAAAGCGAAATGAACGAGACGTCAGCCACGGCCAGATCGGGCCTGGGATCGCCAGGTTGAAACAGCTGCTCGGGGGTGAGATGACGGAGGTTGGTGCGCTCCTTGAGCACCACGCGCGCATCCGTGCGCAGACTCCAGGCGGTCTGGCCGTAACCCACATCGATGCCGTAGACGCGGGCAGCCCCGTGGCGGAGCAGACAGTCGGTGAAGCCTCCGGTGGAGATGCCGCCATCCAGGCAGACACGGCCCTGGGTCCGGATCGGAAAAGCCTGGAGGGCCGCCTCCAGCTTCTCCCCACCCCTGGAGACGAAGCGGGGCGGCCGCTGAACCTGAAGCGGCAGATCGGCAGTGACATCGGTGCCGGGTTTGTCCAGCACGCGCTCACCGCTTCGCACCATGCCGGCACGGATGAGCTGCTGGGCGCGCTGGCGCGTCTCCGCCAGTCCTCGGGCGACCAGCTCCAGATCGAGGCGTTGCTTACGCGCCAAGGCCCGCCCACCTTGACCATCCGTAGGTGTCTTCCACGACAGCCACGCTGCGTTGCGATTCCCTGATCAAACCACAGGCGAAACCAAACAGATTGCGTGGATGTTCACGCTGGCACCAAAAGCCCCGGGAAGATGGATACCAGCCCTGGAGCGGCAGCATGGAGCCCCGTCGATCCCCTGAACGGCCCGAGCCGACATGGCCTGATCAGGGCCTCGGCCGGCACCCCTCGAACGTGGTCGAGCTGCTCCAGCCGGGCAGCTTCGTGAAACTGCGCAATCAACCGTCCGACCTTCCCCCCTTCCAGCTGATCCAATGCAGGGGAGGGCGTTGCTGGGTGCGCCAGCAGAGCTGGGGACAACTGGTGCAGTGGGAGGTGGCTCACCGGCAGCTCACTGCGGCTGCCTGAGTTCGGCAGCGTCAACTCCAGCTGCCCCCTGCCGCTGACCCATCCATCAGCCGACCCATACATTGGTGGGGCCGTTGCCGCCCACCGGTCCTTGATCGAGCGTTACACCCTGCCCGAGATGGGCGCCATCTGGAGCGAGGAAGCCAAGTTCCAGAGCTGGCTGGACGTGGAGATCGCAGCCACCGAGGCCAACGGCGAACTCGGCCACGTGCCAGCCGAAGCCGTGGACACCATCAAGGCGAAGGCCCGCTTCGAAGTGGCGCGCATCCTCGAGATCGAGGCCGAGGTGCGTCACGACGTGATCGCCTTCCTCACCAACGTCAACGAGCACGTCGGGGATGCCGGGCGCTACATCCACGTCGGCATGACCAGTTCCGATGTGCTGGACACCGGCCTGGCCCTGCAGATGAAGGCCTCGGTCCAGCTGCTGCGCCAGGAGCTGGAGAAGCTGGTGGAGGGCCTGCGATCCCTCGCTGGGGCCCACAAGGACACGGTGATGATCGGCCGCTCCCACGCCATCCACGGGGAGCCCATCACCTTCGGGTTCAAGGTGGCGGGATGGCTGGCGGAGGCGCTCCGCAATCAGGAGCGGCTCGAGCGCCTCGAGACGGTGGTGAGCGTGGGCCAGATCAGCGGAGCCATGGGCACCTACGCCAACACCGATCCCCGCGTGGAAGCCATCGCCTGCGAACGCCTGGGCCTGGTGCCGGATACGGCCAGCACCCAGGTGATCGCCCGGGACCGCCACGCCGAGTACGTGCAGACCCTGGCCCTGGTGGGTGCGGCCCTCGAGCGGTTCTCCACGGAAATCCGCAACCTTCAGCGCACCGATGTTCTGGAGGTGGAGGAAAACTTCGCCAAGGGCCAGAAGGGCAGTTCCGCCATGCCCCACAAGCGCAACCCGATCCGCAGTGAGCGGATCAGTGGCCTGGCCAGGGTGCTGCGCAGCTACAGCGTGGCCGCGCTCGAGAACTGCGCCCTGTGGCATGAGCGGGACATCAGCCACAGTTCGGTGGAGCGGATGATGCTGCCCGACTGCTCGGTGACTCTGCACTTCATGCTGCGCGAGATGACCGAGGTGGTGAAGGGGCTGGGGATCTACCCCGAGAACATGGCGCGCAACATGAACATTTACGGAGGCGTGGTCTTCAGCCAGCGGGTGCTGCTTGCCCTGGTCGAGGCGGGGCTCAGCCGGGAAGAGGCCTACCGCCTGGTGCAGCGCAACGCCCACGCCGCCTGGAACCGGGAGCGCGGCGACTTCCGCGCCAACCTGGAGGCGGATGCTGAGGTGACCAACCGCCTGAGCCCGGATCAGCTGGCGGCCTGCTTCTCCACCGAGCTGCACCGGGCCAACCTGGAGGTGATCTGGCAGCGGCTGGGGCTGTGAGCCCAGACCCGCTGCAGGCCGGCTGATCTGCGGGCCAGAATGATCAGCTGGTCATGATCAGATCAGCGGGTGAGGATGTTGTACAGCGAGGCTGCGTTGAGCAGGGGGCCCAGTGGAGCAACTGCCTGGGAGAGGGTGTCGTTGAAGCGGGTCCAGTTGTTGCGGTAGACCACCACCACATCGCCATTGCGCAACGGGGGATTGGCCTCCGAACCCAACGGTGCCGCTGGATCGAAAGCCACCTGACGCGACAGGATCGAGCCGTCGGCCTCCATCCTCAGCAGGCGGATGTTGGAGGCCTTGGCCCGCTGGGGATCGAGTCCTCCAGCCGCCAGCACGGCATTGGTGAGGGGACTGTTGGACTTCACCTGCTTGACCCCCGGGCTGACCACCTCTCCCACCACGTTCACCGAGATGGCATCGGGGGCGAAATTGGAGGCGGCCGAGGCGATCAGGGCTTCACTGGACTGGACCCCCTCCACCTTGTCGACCTTGATCATGTCCCCGTCATTGATCAGCGGGTTCACGGCGGTGCCGTTCCCCATCAAGACGCTGAGGTAATCGAAGCGGTACTCACGGGACGGTTCTCCGGGGGCATTGCCACGGCGGACCAGCACCAGGTTGGAGAGGTCCCCCAGCGCCGTGATGCCGCCGGCCCTCTGGAGCGCATCCACCATCGTGGGCCAACCAGACGTGTTAACGACCGTTCCCACCCCCTCAAGGCCAGGGCCTGAGGCCCTCAGTGTGGAGGAGGAGGGATCGCGGCTGAGGGTGTAGAAGCCTGGCCGCTCGACCTGCCCCACCAGGGACACCCGCACCGGGCGGGGTGCCATCAGATCGATATAGACGAGGGGGCGCCTGAGGATGGCGCTGTAGAGGGCGGTGATCCGGTTGTTCGCCTCATCGAGGGTCATGCCCCAGACGTTCACCGAGCCGATCCGCGGCAGGTTGATGGTGCCGTCGCTGAGGACCTCGGTTTCAGCTCCATAGCCCTCGACCTTGAACACGGTGACCCTGACCCGATCGCCAGGAGCCAGGCGGTAGCGGAAGCCGCTGTGGCGGGGATCCTGGGACTGGCGCTTCACCACGCTTGTCCCCTCCAGACGGGACGGCCGACCCTCGGAAGGAGGGGCCACCGATGGGGTCGAAGCCTCTCCAGGCATCGGGTAGGCCTGAGGCGCCGAACGCACGGCCGCTGGGACGGCGGTGAGGGCGCACTGGGCGAGCACCAGTCCACAGACCCCTGTTCTCAGCGGTGCCTGCCAGCCGGGCTGCCGGGGGAACAGGGGATTCAGGGACATCGACGGGCAAGCGAACGGACGGGGCCCGGGACCGGGAGAGCCAGGCCCGGCCTGGGGCGCCAACTGTAAGGGGGTCGGGCGTGGCAATCCAGGTGACAGCGGAGCAACCGGCAGTTCGCACAGACCCCGGCGGTTCGTGGCGGCGGCTGTCGAACCGAGACGGTCTTGCCCAGGAGCAGGGTCTCCCCAAGAAAGTGTCTGGGCCTGCTGCCCCTGCCAGGATCGCGATGGCACACTTGCGGCAAGACCATGCGGCCACAGCCACCGGGCATTGCCGCCTCAGCGACCAGTCTCCACGTCTTCCTGACGGCAAGGACGAGGTTCTTGTTCAATCCCAGCAACCTGAGCAGCCGATGATCCCGCTGAGTCGCGTCCTGATTGATGATATCAAGCCTTTTTTCTTTTTTTCCAACTACGGCCTGACTCTCTTTCTCATCCCTGGCAATACGTTTGAGAACTTTGCGGATGAAGTGGGGCTGCTGCGCGAGCTCACCTACCGCCAGAAGCTCTCTGGATCGGGCAACAACAAGGATCTCGACGGTCGCGATCCCTACTACGATCACTTCGTGTTGGTTGACGACACCACCTTTGCCCTGGCAGGCACAGCGAGACTGCAGTTCGTCCCCACTCTGCGCCCTGGCCAGGAAGCACCCTCAACGCCCTCCACGCACAGCTCATCCACCTCGTACCTGGAACACGTCTATCCAGGGATCAAGAATTGCCTGATGGCCAGGGGCAGCCATCTGGAGATCGGACGTGTGGCCATCTCCCCGGCCTTCCAACGGCAGCCCGCTTCGTTGATGACCCTATTTCGAGGTGGTCTGCAAGCCGCCATCGCAGCTGGCTACACAGCTGTCTACGGACTCGTTTCCTACAACCATTTCCAGTACCCAGGAAGCGTCAATGATTTTTTTCTGCGCTCCCTGATGCTGCCCCCATTCAGGAGTCCCGTGGCCGAACTTCCCCCTGCCCGCTACCCACGGGCCTTCCGCGGCGACGAGCAGCATGCCGATGGAGCCTGCCAGACCATCCAGCAGCTGGAGGCAGAAGCGCAGAAGCAGCTGGCCTCCTTTCGGCTTCCGGTGCTGCTGCGGCAGTACATCAATCTGATGGGAGCGAGAACCCATGACATCTCGATTGCCAAGGATTTCAACCAGATCACTGAAATCCTGATGACTGCGGACCTCACCAAGGTCCCCCATCGAAGACTGCAGCACTTCGTGGGCTTTCCCCATGCACCGGTCTATCGAAAGTTTCCCTGGTTCCGTGGCGAGGATGAGGATGAGGTTGCGAAGAACACCAGCAACCTGACTGGACCATCCCCGCAAGAACGTGATGATAAACTAAGGGAGCAAACACTGACAGCCCAGTCCCGTCCGAAATAAGAGGCTCCCTTGGCAGATTCCGTCAACCCAACAGAACCCAACGACGAACCCACCAAGGCTCAGCCGAGTGGTGAAGCCGATGGCAACCCTGCTGTTCGGCGGGCGCTGAGCCGCGCCGAAATCCTGGCCGGGCTGACGGACATTCTCGCCAGAATCGCCGGTGCCGACCCCGAATCCATCACACTCGATGCACTGATCATCGACGATGTTGGCGTGGATTCCCTCGGCTTCTATGAGATCTTGATCGAAGCCGACGAAACGATGGGCATCAAGATTGAAGAGAAGGATCTGCTCACCTTCAAGACGGTCCGCGACATCGTCACCTACATCGAGCAGCGTGAGAACGCGCGGCTCGACGACCTCCAGCTTTGACTGCACGACAAGCACGTCACCACGGGTCAGGCGGCTCCACCGGTGCTGGTCCACCGGTGCTGGCAAGGGCCAGCAGACCTGCCGTCTAGGTTTGGCTGCGTCTCCACGCTCGACCCAACCACTTCCGTGAAGCACGTGCCGTGAGCCAGGAGAGGATCGCCATCACCGGCATGGGCGTGGTGTCCCCCCTCGGCTGTGGTGTTGAGCCTTGCTGGACCCACTACCTGACAGGACAGTCCGGCATCCGGCTGCTGGAGCAGGAGTGGGCAGCGGCACTGCCCTCCCGGCTGGCCGGGGTGGTGCCCGGTGATCCCACCGCAAGTCTGGAGCCGCTGCAGAAACGGCGCCTGGACCGCTATTCCCAGCTGGCCCTGCTCGCCGCTCTGGAGGCGTGGGACCAGGCTCAGCTCAGCCCAGCCGAGCAGGGGGACGGCGCCAGGATTGCCGTGGTGGTCGGCTGTGGCATCGGTGGTCTGGAGACCATGGGGCAGCAGTACCGCACCCTGCTGGAGCGGGGGCCGGCCAGGGTCAATCCCGTCACCGTTCCGATGCTGATTCCCAATGCCGCAGCGGGGCAGATCAGCATCGCTCTGGGGGCCCACGCAGGAGCCCACACCCCCGTCTCCGCCTGTGCGTCTTCCGCGGAAGCTCTGTTGTGGGCCCTGATGCTGTTGCGGGATGACCGGGCCGACGTGGTGATCGCCGGAGGATCGGAAGCGCCGGTGAACCCGCTGGGCCTAGCCGGATTCAGCGCCATGCGGGCCCTCTCCACCCGCAACGCCACCCCGGAGCTGGCCTCCAGTCCCTACGGCCGCGACCGGGACGGTTTCGTGATTGCCGAAGGAGCCGGCATCCTGGTGCTCGAACGGGAGCGGGACGCCCGCAGCCGCGGGGCGCACTGCGCAGGTTTTCTGCTCGACGCGGGCAGCACGGCCGATGCCCACCACATGGTGACCCCCGATCCCCAGGGCACCCAGGCCTGTGCCGCCATGCAGCAGGCCCTGGGCCGCAGTGGCCTCAGTCTCGACGACCTCGGCTTCATCCAGGCCCATGCCACCGGCACACCAATGGGCGACCTTGCCGAAGCCCAGGCCATCTCCTGCTTCCTCGGCCGTCGCCACAGTGAGATTCCGGTCACGGCACCCAAGGGCCAGTTCGGCCACATGCTCGGAGGCGCGGGGGCCGTGGAGACGATCATGGCCCTGCGCGCCCTCCAGAGCGGCCTGATCCCCGTGAGCGTCAACGCCGAACCCCGGGACCCGGCGATCCGGCTCCATCTGGTGACAGAGCAACCGGCCGCTCTGGCGGCGCCATCCCACAGCCGCAGCGCGCTCAAGAATGCCTTCGGCTTCGGTGGCCACAACATCTCGCTGGTGCTGCAGTCAGCCTGAGCGCTGAGCATCCCCGGGAGGGGGCGCGTCAGGATGCCGCGCTGTGGTGGGCCTCAGCCCACCCCGCCGCATCCTGGGAGTAGTACGCGATCACCCGACGGGAAAAGCCGTCGCGATGCCGTTCCTCGGGCTGAAGCTGGAGGTCCTCCGGACGGCCCTGGCGGCAGTGCAGCACGGCCCTGGGAGCGCAGAGGCGCTGGGCCAGAAGCCGGAGGGGCTTGTAGAGGGTGGCGGCGTCGATGCCCTCCAGCCCCCGGTATTCGAACCACCAAGGCACCACGATGGCCTGATGCCGCCTGGCCAGCAGAAAGGCACTGGCGGAGGCCCGGTGAAGGATCGACGTCCGCAGCGACCCGTTGGGCGCGATCATCAGCTGGCCGTGGCGTTCAAGCACCTGGGAGGCCTGCCACAGACTGCTGCGCCGCTGGTCGGGCTGTCGATGGTCGAGCAGCACGTGGCCGGCGTTGCTGGCGGAGCGGTCGAAGAACGGCAATAGCCGGTTGAGGTGCAGCCCGGAGGTGGTGACGGCCGGCATCCGGAGATAGGCCTGGATCGCAAACACATCGAAGGGACTGTTGTGGTTCCAGATGTGAATGCGAGGCCTGTCGTCCTCGGCATTGAGCAAACTGTCATCCACGATGACGTCCAGCCCAAGGGCCCTGAGGCCGAAGCGTGCCACGCTGGTGAGCAGGCGACTGGCGATCCTCCGCAAGCCCAGGGTGAGGGCCAGCAGCTCCAGGGCATAGGCCAGGTACATCAACAGGAAGCACAGGAGCCGATAGGCCACCCTGAAGGGAAGCACCCAGCCTCTGACGTTGGGACGGCCGGCAGTCAGCAGAGCCGTGCTGGATCGTGCCACAGAAGACACTGGCAGGGTGTCCCGAAAGGGAAACTCCCCATCAAAGTTGCCATTGACCTGGGTCGTGGTGACGAGATGGTGGTAGAAGCGGTAGAAGAGCGGGCGATGGCTGGGCTGGGGTGACACCCAGAAATCATCAAGAGACTGCTGATCCGTGAGACCCCGCAGGTTGTAGAACGTCTGCCCCAGCACCTTGGTGGGGGCAGCATGGAACAGCGCCTGAAGCCCCACGGTGCTGTTGACGGTCACCACGCCGCGGCAGGTACGAATGAAGGCACTGAGGGGACCGTCGTGGAAGTAGTGCACCCGGCCGGCCACACCCTCCCGCTCCGCCAGCAGGCGGATCAACCCCTTGTAATTGTTGTAACCGCGGTCACGGGGGTGGTGCTTGAAGGCCAGGTGATCGGACGGATGAGCGTGGGCGGCAAACGAGACGATCACCGTTTCAATGAAGTCGTGCATGCCACGGAATCCCGATCCCATCGTGATCTGGGAATCGCTGGAAACCTGAAGAACTGCAAGGAAGAAGGAAAGGTTCTCCACCAGCAGTCGCTTGAGCTTGCGCTCCTCCAACCTGTACATCCAATAGCGCACGGATCCGCGGACCTGGCACCAGAGAAATCCCGGGGATGGCTGCAGTTTGTGTTCACCCTCAATGATGCGGTAACGGGTGAAGGCATGCTGAATGAATGTGGGCGCCTTCCAGATCTTGCGCCAACGCCAGCCAGGATCCAGTCGCGCCTGCGGCAGACTGGAGACAGGCGGCAGCGCCTCGTAGAATTCAACGGGTCGATTGAGATTGGATCGGCAATTGACACGATCCCGCTCAAGGGTGACGTAGTTGGGTCGGACGTAGCCGAGCTCAAAGACATAGGCATCCACACCCATGTCGTTGGCCACTTGAATGGCAAGACGGTGGGGGTCGATGAAATCGCCATACATGAACAGATGGCGAATCCCTTTCTCCTCGATCACGCCGCGCAGGAATGCCGGCCAGTCCTGCATCGAGCCGCTGTAGGGGATTCGGGCGCGGCCTGGGAAGCCGAACTCGTGGAGCGGAAAGGAGATCTTGTAGGCCGGCACGCCCGAATCGTGCAGGTAGCGCCACAGCCGCGAAAAAAAGAGACCGATCGGACCCATCAGCAGCAGCACGGGGCCTTCGATCTGCACCTGAACGCTGACCAATGCCACACCTGCGGCCGGGCCTCCCCATCTTCCCATGCGTGTGAGGGCAAACCCAGTGGTGACGCGCACTCCCGCCCTGGGTCATCCGGGGCAGGAGCCGTAGGATCCCGCCTTGCCACTGCCATGGGTCCAGGGATGGGGAACAGCCCGCCGCCGGCCGCATCCCCTGCCCTAACTCCCTTGCTTCCGGAGGTCCCGCCCGACGGAGGCGGCACCGCGAGCCCTGCCCGAGACGGCCCAGTGCTCGGGCTGCCGGACCCCCTGGTTCTGGCGCACACCACCCTGAGCGATCTGCTGGCGCCAGCCAGGCTCGTGGTGGGACGGCAGGCCTGCCAGCGGCGGAAGCTGAATGCCCTGCTGGTCTGGGGTCGACGCCCCAGCGGCCGCTGGGGGGAGCAGGCGGCCCGACGCCACAACGTCCCCCTCTGGCGGGTCGAGGACGCCTTCCTCCGGTCCGTGGATCCCGGCCCCGGCGCTCCGCCCCTCGGGGTTCTGCTGGACGATCGGGGCATCCACTACGACGCCTCGCGGCCGAGCCGACTGGAGGCCCTGATCGCCGCCGGACTCGATCACGGACAGCGGCAGCGGGCCCAGGCCCTGGCCAGGGCCTGGCGCCACCAGCGGGTGAGCAAGGTGAATGCGGCAGCCGAGTCGCCCGTGCCCGACGAGGACTTCGTGCTGGTGGTGGACCAGGTGGCCGATGACGCGGCCATCCGCTACGGAAGCGCCTCCGCGGCGAGCTTCAGCGCCATGCTGCAGTCCGCACTGGAGGATTTTCCCCGCCATCGCATCCTGCTCAAGACCCACCCCGATGTGGTGAGCGGCAGGCGGCGCGGACACTTCCCCCAGGAGGCCCTCCAGCATCCCCGGGTGAGCGCCTGCATCGATGGCGGCCATCCCGCCGGGCTGCTCGAGGCGGCGACGGCGGTGTACGTGGTGACCTCCCAGATGGGATTCGAGGCCCTGATCTGGGGCAGGCCGGTGCACTGCTTCGGCATGCCCTTCTACGCGGGCTGGGGCCTCACCCAGGACCGCCTGGCTCCACCAGCCCATGGCGGACGCCGGCACGGCGCCGATGTCGAGAGCCTGATCCACAGCTGCCTGGTGAGCTATGCCCGTTACCTGGACCCCGAAACCGGGCAGATCACCACACCCGAACGGTTGATCGCCCATGTGGGGCTGCAGCGGCGCCAGCGCTCCACCGTGCCCCGCAACCTGGAGGTGTTCGGCATCGCCGGCTGGAAACGCAATGCCGTGCGCCGTTTTCAGCGGAGCCTCACCCCCCGCCGCCTGCGGTTCCGCGGCTTCCATGCCCGCCCCTCCACCTCCGGGGATTGCCGCTCGCTGGTGTGGGGCAAGCGTGTCGGCCGCGGCCTCCGGCAGGCGGGAGTTCCCCTGATCCACGCGGAGGATGGTTTTCTCCGCTCCGTTGGCCAGGGCTGGTGGCTGCGCTGGGTGCCCCCGATCTCCTGGGTGGTGGACCACAGCGGCATCTACTACGACGCCTCCGGCCCCAGCGATCTGGAAACCTTCCTGGCCACGCATCCGTTCAGTGATTCCGAGCGCCGGCGTGCCGCCGCCCTGCGCCACCGGATCGTGGCCTCGCGCCTCACCAAGTACAACCTCACGGCCCCACCCTGGCGACGCCCCGCTCACCTGGGGGAACGGCCCGTGCTGCTGGTGCCCGGCCAGGTGGAGGTGGACCTCTCCATCCGCTACGGCGTGCCGGCGGAGGCCAGTGTGCGCAGCAACCTCCAGCTCCTCTGCGCCGTCCGCGCCGCCCATCCGGAGGCCTTCCTGATCTACAAACCCCACCCGGATGTGATCTCCGGCCGCCAGCGTCCCGGTCCTGGCGAAGAGCAGGCGCACCGGCACTGCGACCTTGTGCTTCCGGATGCTCCCATGGAGGCCCTGCTGGAGGCGGTGGATGGGGTGCACGTGCGCACCTCGATCACGGGCTTCGAGGCCCTGTTGCGGGGCATCCCCGTCACCACCTGGGGAATGCCCTTCTACGCCGGCTGGGGCCTCAGCCAGGATCGGCTGCAATGCCCCAGACGCGGGCGGAGCCTGCAGCTCGATGATCTGGTCTTCGCGGCCCTGATCCACTATCCGGTGTATCTGAGTCTGGCCACCGGCTGCTACACCACGCCGGAGCGGGCGGTCGAGGAGCTGACCCTGCTGCGCCAGGGGCATCGCCGCTTCCCGGCGCCTGAGCCGCGCTGGCTGGAGGTCTTCGGCCTGACACTGCCGCCTGGAATTCGCTTCAGCCTGGCCCAGGCCCGGGCCCGCCTGCGCGTCTGGTTCCCCGATGGCCACTGCTAGGTTCTCGGGATGTGCGGGCCCCGGGGTCCTGGGGATGGAAGCGGAGATCCAACCTCGTGAGCAGCCTGCCCCAGTCATCGATCCGACCCTTCAGGCCCTGGCCCTGATCCCGGCCCGGGGTGGCTCCAAGGGCATTCCCGGCAAGAATCTGCAGCCCGTGGGGGGGGTCCCCCTGGTGTGCCGCACCATCGCTGCAGCTCTGGCGGCGAACAGCGTCGGCCGCGCCGTTGTGAGCACCGACGACCCCGCCATCGCTGACGCGTCCAGCGCGGCTGGCGCCGAGGTCGTTACCAGGCCCGAGGCCCTCGCCGGCGATGCCGCCTCATCGGAGTCCGCCCTGCTGCACGCGCTCGAACAGCTGGCACAGGACGGGCCACTCCCCCCCCTGTTCGTCTTCCTTCAGTGCACATCGCCCTTCACCACGGGCGCGCAGATCGACGCGGTGGTGAGGCAGCTGCAGACCTCCTCCGCCAACACGGCGATGGCCGTGATCCCCTGGCATGGCTTCCTCTGGAGCCGGGATCCATCCGGCTGGGGCCGCGGGGTGAATCACGACGCCAGCCTCCCCAGGCAGCGGCGCCAGGATCTGGAGCCGTGTTATCTCGAGACCGGCGCCATCTACGCGCTGCGCACCGCCCCCTTCCTGGCAGCACGGAACCGCTTTGTGCCCCCTCTGCTGCCCGTCGAGGTGGACGGACCGGCCCCGGAGATCGACACGCCGCTGGATCTGGCGGTGTGCCGTCAGCTGGCCGGGCTGCTCGATCCCGATCCCGCCGGAGGTGCCGCATGAGCCGGCTCGACGGGAGGCAGATCGCGGCGATCGCCAGCTTCGATTCCTTCGGGAAGACAGCAATGACGATGCTCTCGCAGTGCCGCCGCCAGAACGCCCGAACCACCCTGTACCTCCTGGAGATCCAGGGACGGCGCCTCTCGCGCCGCCAGCTGCTGGAGATTCAGCGCATCGATGCGAGGGTCACGATCGTGCGCCAGGAGTGGCAGGCCCTGCGCCAGATGCGCAGCTCCCTGGCGGAGCTCGATGTGCTGGTGCTCGGACTGGATGGCCAGCGCACCCGGGAAGTGCAGCTGCTGCTGCAGTCGGACATCACGGAGGGCCGCTGGCCGCTCACGGTGAGTGCCTATCCCGGCATCCTCTTCCGCCACCAGATCGAAGGAATGATGGACCGCTCCGGCGTCGACCTCCTCTGCCTGAACTCCCCGGTGGATCTGGAGCTCTACCGGCAGGCCTGCGAGGCCCAGGGGCTCAGTGCCGACAACGCGGTGGTCACAGGGCTCCCCATCCTCTGGAACCTGCATCACGGCCGCCGGGGCCCCGGAGAGAACCCCACCATCGTCTTCTTCGAACAGCCCTCCGTACCGGCCAATCCCCTCCAGCGCCACTACATCTGCAACCGTCTCAACGACCTGGCCAAGCGCTGGCCGGAGCACACCGTGATCTTCAAGCCCCGGACCTCCGGCGTGGAACGCACCCTGCACCGCCGGCACGGGGAGATGGCGAGCCGGATCGAGAAACTGATGCGGAAGTCTCCCAATCTCCAGATCAACTACAAGCCCAGCCTGGCCCTCCTGCGCCAGTGCGGCTGTGCGATCACCGTCTCCTCCACGGCAGCCATGGAATCCATGGCTCTGGGCATCAGCACCCGAATCGTGGCGGATCTGGGTGTGAACGAAACCCTGGGCAACCACTACTTCATGGGGTCCAACACCGTCCGCAGCTTCGAGGCGATCATCGCTGACCCCTTCACGCCGATCCACGATGAAGGCTGGCTCGACCGCCACGGCCGCTGTCAGAACGGCGCTGGCCGTTTCGTCGAAGCCCTGGCCGAACGCCTGGAGCAGGGCAACACAACCAGGGGGGCACTGTCCACCGCCTCCCTGGGGCCACCGGGCTGGGGGGCGGAGGCCTGGCAGGCCTATGCCCTGCGCCACGGGGGCCGCCGGATGCTGAGCAGCGCTGGCAACCGCTCACGCCACAAGACCACCAGCCGCGGCAAAAATGCGGTGCGCTATCTGCGGGATCTGCTGCTGGGCCTGCGCTGGGTGGAGAACTTCGTCCGCGGCCGATGAGAGTCCTGCTGGTGGCGGACACGGCCCTGGCACGGACAGGCTGCATGCACCTCGGGGCCAGCCTGCGTCGGCAGGGGGTCGAGGTGCTCGAGGAGCCGCCCCTCGATCTGGAGGCTCTCGCCACCAGCGATCTGCTGCTGCGGCTCGATGCCGTCGGATTGTTCGTGCGGTCCGACAAGCTGCCCCCGTTCCTGCGCCGCCTCCATCAGGCAGCGGCCCTGCGCGGGATCCCGCCGGTGGCGGTGTTCAGCGGCCCAAGCGCCCCCTTGATGGGGGATGCGCTTGTGGCCGACCTGCTGCCTCGACTGGACGTGGACCTGCTCTGTCTGCACGGACAGCACCAGAGTGAGGACCTGGCCGACCTGCTGCGCACCAGCGGGCATCGGGCCCCGGCTTCGGTGGAACTCGGACTCTGGGGAGTGGGACCGCGCCATCCGGGGACCGATGAGAGCGCCGGGGAGCAACCATCCAGGGACCAAC
>NZ_DS990556.1:2289597-2304367 GCF_000155635.1 Cyanobium sp. PCC 7001 | reverse complement strand
ACCTGCTCACCGCCACCCTCTTCCTCAGGGAGACGATTCCACCGGAGAAGCGCCGGCCCGTACGGGCCGGCGCTCTCAACATCGCCCAGCCGATTCTGCGCTTGGTCACCACTCCGGTGATCAACCGCGTGGCCCTGGCCTTCGCCTCCTTCAACCTCGCCTTTGCGGCATTCACCAGCCTGCTGGTGCTGGCCCTGAAGGACCTGTTCCGCTGGACACCTGCCCAGACCAGCGGGATCTTCGTGGTGGTGGGAATCACCCTCACCGTCGTGCAGGTGGTCCTGATCGGACGCCTGGTGGGGCAGTGGGGCGAATACCGGGTGAACCGCTATGGCATGGGTCTCGTGGCCGCCGGCATCCTGCTGATTCCGCTGGCCCAGAGCTTCGGCCCGCTGGCCGCCACGCTCATCGTGCTTTCGTCCATGCTGCTTGCCGTGGGGGCCGCCTTCGTGCTGCCGACAGCCAGGAGCCTGGTCTCCGGGCTGGTCCCTCCCACCGAGCAGGGAATCACGCTCGGAAGCCTGGCTTCCCTCACCGGCATGGCCAGCGCGATCGGGCCGATTGCGGCGGGTTGGATTTACGACCAGTCCACCCTGGCCTGTTTCCTCTTTGAAGCGACATTCTGCCTGCTGGGCATCGTTCTGCTGGGGCGATCACCCAAACGGGTGGTCAGTGGGGTGGTGGTTCCATGAAGCGGCGCATCACCCGGCGAAACTCCAGCACCAGACCATCAGATTTGATCAACACCTCATTGGACCCCCGATAACGGACCACCCTCGGAAACTGGTCCTGCACGATTCCATTGTCCTCCGTGAGAATCTTCAGGCCCGTCTTCATGGTTTCGCGATCGAACCATCCACAGAGCAAGGGCGTCCGGGCAAGGAAATTCCGCCAGTTGGTCGCCACCACTAGTGTTTCCGACTCGCTGTAGGGGATGTGCGCCATGACACTGGCGAAAGCAAGGCTGCCGAAACGGTTCAGGGGCACGGTGACATTGGGGTAGATGAAGCGGAATTCCTTGTAGATGGAATCCGCATCCCCTTTCAGAAAAAAGCGCACGAGACCGCTGATCTTCTCCACCTTGACCGGAAAGCGTGCCTTGGCGATTCGATCGCCGTTCACAACATCGAAGTCCGGGTAGGTGAGATCAGCATCAGCACTCACCTGTCCCACACTCTTGCCGTGCAGGAAAGGGGCATGCACGGGGTCAATGCCGTTCTCGATGGTGCGGGTGAAGTGTCCGCCGAACAAATACTTGATGTCGGCCTTCGGGTGATGATGCATACCCTGGAGCTCAGGGATGTCCTCGATGGCATAGGTGGGAACGGGTGACTCCCCTGGAACCCACGCCCACACAAGTCCGTATTTTTCCTGCAGCTGATACGTGCTGATCCTGGCGCCCGCCGGGATGGATTCCTCCGGTCGCAGGGCGGGAATGCGATTGCAGACCCCGTCAGCCCCATACTTCCAGCCGTGATACGGGCACACCAGCTCTCCTCCCTCCAGCCAGCCGCCACCGAGATGACAACCGCGATGGGCGCAGCGACCCTGCACGAGCCTGGCTTCACCCTGCTGGTCGCGGTACCCCACCAGCTGATCCCCCAGGAAGCGAATGGTGTGGGGCTGGGCCTTGAAGGCGGTGGACACCCCGACGCCATACCAGCAATCACGGGGCCAGGTAACCGGTGCAGACGGAGACGACGTGCTCATGCCAGGGCCTCCAGCAACGCCACCATGTGCTTGCGGTAGGCAAGGATCAGCTGATCCGAAGACAGCAACAGGTCATGCTGGCCCTTGGTCCAGGACACTGTTTTCTCCTGGGTTTCAACAACGCTGCGATCCTCCTGGTAGGTATCCACCGTGTTCTTCATGGAATTGCCGTCGGCCCAGGCCTGGGGCAGGAAGTTCCGCACTCCAATCCACTTGGTGAGGGTCAGATCATTGGAGAGCGGGATGTTGCTTGCAAAGTAGATATACTGATAGCCCTTCCAATTGAAGTCGATAGCGATCCGATTGACATTGGGGAAGTAGGCCGTGAGGCGACTACTCGAGTAGTCGCGATCACGCTTGACGATGTATTTCAGAAGCCCCAGCCGTTTCGGGGGCTTGGTCTTCACCAGGCAGCTGACAGATCGAGGCTCCTCCGCAACCTCGAAGGGCAGCACCGCCGCATCATCACGGTTCGGAAAGAAAGGCTTGTGCACGAAGGGGGCGTGAGATGTGTCGAGACCGGACTCCACGACACGGCTGAAGTTGGCGTGCCAGAGGTATTCTCCGCTCACCGGACGCCATCCTTCAGCGCCCAGCTCCGGAAAGGCCGGAATCAAGGAAGGATCAGCAAGGGATGGATCCCCAGGAAAGATCCACACGAACCCCGAGGATTCCTGCACGGGTAAGGTATGCAGACGGGCCTGGGCTGGGATCGGCACGCCAGGCTGGTCTGCTGGAATGCGAACACAATGGCCTTCCGCATCAAAACTCCAGCCGTGGTAAGGGCAGCGCAGACAAGAGCCCTCCACCCAACCGGCCTTGAAACTGGCGCCACGATGGGGACATTGATCCACGGCTGCATGGGGCTGACCGGTGTCATCGCGATAGAGGATGTAAGTGCGGTTGAGCAGGGTGGCCTGGCAGGGGGCGTCCTTCAGGGTTGACGAATGCTCCACGGCATACCAGAAGTTGCTCAGCGCTCCATCCATGGGCTCAGCTCGGGGGGCCTCTGTTTTACCACCTCAGGCTCATCCAAGCCGTGTTTTCCACTGCGATCCATCCACCTGCAACCATCCCCGAGCGACAAGAAGTTGGAGAAGCTCTTGGGCATCAGGAGTCTCAAGAGAGCATCCCCAACCATCTTGAAAAATGGAATCGAGCTGCTCTGCTGACATCCCACGACGCAGACCACCCTTGAGCAGGCGACGCAAGGCTGCTGGCTCCAGAGCCAGCAGCGTGCTCATGGTGAGCGGCCCCTCTGGAACCACGACCGCGCTGAGATCACCAGGGGTCACGGCTCCCGATCGGGCAACAACGTGGAAGCAAACTCCTGCACGGCCTGGCTCCAGGCGTGATTGCGGCCATCCAGAAGGGCAATGCCGCCGCTGGCCAGGGCCAGCAAATCATCGCTGAGGGGCAACAGAGCCGCCGCCGGCACATTATAGGTTGAAATCAATCGCTCCTTGACCTGATCTGCATCAAAATACGCGGGCAGCTTGTTCACCACCAACTTGATCGCAGGAACCTCGAGGCGCTCCGCCACTTCAATGGCAACGGCGGTGCCAAGATAATCCTGAGAATCGGGTCTCATCACCATCACAAGCACATCGGAGATTGCTGCTGACAGCAGTGTTTCCTCATTAATCCCAGGATGGGTATCGATGAAGACCAGATCAAGCTTGAGGGCCTCGGAAAGAGCAAAGAGGGCATCATTCAGGCGCTCAACTTCATAGCCCTCTCGCAGGAGTCGCGCGATACGATCACTCTCCATGGCAGCAGGAACCAGCCAGAGACGACCATGGTGGCGGCGCACCAGATCCGGTGTGACGTCATGGGCGCACTCCTTGATCGATGCCGATCCCTGCAGGTGATCATTCAAGGTGCATTGGCCGGCCTTGGGGGAGAAGCCAAACAACACGTGCACACCTGGAGAGGCAAGATCCGTGTCGAAGATGGCAACACGCTGCCCCTGCATTGCACAGGCCACGGCCAGATTCGCAGAAAGATTTGACTTGCCAGTACCGCCACGAAAGGAGTGAATAGCTACAATTTTTGTCATCACCTATTCTCGCCGAAGCCGTGCAGCCGTCTCCGCCAACTGTACCGCTAAAGTCCTGATTCGAGGCTTGACGAGGCTCCTTCCGTCATGGCTTCACACCTCGTGAACGGCAAACCTCACGCCTCCACGCTCACCGCACCTGCCGCGAGCTTCAAGAATCGTCCCAGCCACCGTTCCACAGCCAGCTTCTCCATGGACCTCCTGCGGACGGAGCGGGGCCCTCACCCAGGAGTTCTCCAATTCAAATGAGACTATCCGCCCGTCTAATTCTTCTTGGAGTGAGCGGCCCGCTGATCAGCATGGCGATCTTCTTCATGATCGCCGCAATGAGCTCGATCAGGCTTTCCCATCAGGCCGGTCATGACATGCTGGGCCTGATCAACACTGAAAATCTCAACCGTCTGCGCACGGCGACCCAGCTGATCCAGACCACCACGGATCAGACGGCTGACCAGATCCAGGACGACAGCCGCACCCTGGTGTCCGGACTTGAGGGTCTGCGCCTGGATGCTGCGGGACTCCCTCGCTGGCAGGGGGAGCCCCTCACGGCAGCGCAGGGTCGGCAGGCCCTGCTGGAGACCCTGCGGCGGGGACTGTCCACCGCCGGAGAAAGCGCCCTGATCTACATCAGCCAGGGGGAAGGGCGGTGGCGGCGGTTGGCCGGGATCACGGCCGAAGGCAAGGTCCTGCCGGAGCAGGAACCGGTGAGCCAGCAGACCGCGGCTTACCTCAGCGCCCTGAGGGATGAAGGCGAGGGGGAGAACCTGCCCCTGAGCCGGCTGAGCCCTGAGGCGGAGCAGTGGGGCATCACCCGGCTCACGAGCCTGACAGCTCCGGATTCATCGACCCGGCTCATCCTCGCGGTCGGGGCCTCCACCGATGCCGCCTCGAGCCTGCTGCAGACGGCCGCCAGCCTCTTCCCCTTCTCCGACCATCAGATCGCGTTCCTGGCCGTGGATCGACAGGGCCGCCCTCTGTGCACCTATGCCCGGCCGGAGCAGGGCACCTGCCAGACCCTGATCGCCGCCCTCCGGAGCTCCGGGGGCGTCCCGGCATTGGCTGGAGAGGGTGACCCCTATCTGATGGAGCGGGCCCTGGCCGGCTCCACGACGACGTCCGAGGAGGGGGAGCGCACCCTGTTCATCTCGGTGTTTCCGGCGCTGGACTGGATCGCGGTTCTGGCCGTGAACGATGAGGCCCTCCTGAAAACGCTGAATCCACTGAAGTCAGAGACCTTCTGGATTCTTGTGCAGCTTTCCGCAGCCAGTGTGATGCTGATCGGGCTCAGTGGCTTCATGGCCTGGCGGATTGGAGAAGGGATTCGCCGTCAGCTCAGGGAGCTGGCCGAAGCTGCCGCCGCCATCGCAGTAGGGGAGCGTCGCCAGGCCCTTCTCTACAGCGGCAACGACGCGCTGGGACGCTTTGTTCAGGCCTTCAACCGCATGGCCGGAGCCGTTGCCGAGCGGGAAGAAGCCCTGCGATCGCAGATCCGCACTCTCGAGATCAACATCAACCAACAGGAATTACGCGGACAAGTGTGCTCGATTGTCAAGGATCCGAGTTTCGATGCCCTGAGTGAAAGGGCCCGCACCATGCGGGCCCGGCGCCAGAAGTGGCAGGGGCCCGATCCCGAGGCAGACCCACCATCCTGACCAGGCCTGATCAGGGCGATGGCTGGCGTGCCGGATTCGACAGCATCGATTCCAGGCTGTTCAGTTGCGCGAGGGGATCGCCCACCTCACGGCCGAATTCCTCGTCGGCAATGAAGTTCAGCCCAGTATTTCTTCCAAGACTGATCAAGGCAAGGTTGTACTCCTTGAGGTTGGCGATGTAAGTGAGTACCGCCTCAGCGAGACTCAGCTGCGCCTGCACCACATCCGTGATCGTTCCATATCCCGCGTTGAACCGCAGGCTCTGGAGACGAATGGCTTTGTTGGCCTGGTCCACCGCCTGTGAGGATGCGAGCACGATGCGCCGCCCCACTTCCGCCTTGGCGAAATCCGACTGGGCGTCCTGACGGACAGAGGAGCGGGTGGCAAGCACGTCCTGGGCGGCAGCGGCGGCCCGGCGTCGTGCGGATTCGGCCTGCATGCGAGCCTGCCCACCATCAAATCCCGTGAAGGTGAGGGTGAGAGCCGTGGAGGGGTTGAGGAAGTATCCGCCCAGCGATTCCGTCCAGTAATCGGTGCGGCTCCAGTACAAGGTGTTCACCAACTGAAGCGTGGGCCGGTAGGTGGCCAGTGCCACTTCGGCGTCAGTCTCATTCAGCTTGATGTCGAGCAGTTTCTGCTCGATCACCTTGCGGTAGGACAGGCTGGCGGCGACGGTCTGATCCAGGGTGTGGGGCCAGATGCCAAGGGGCCGGAGCGGGCCGGCTGCCGTGATTCCCCCAGGGCTGTCCACGTTCAGCAGCGCCGCCAATTGGGCACGCGCCACAGCGATCTGCTGGGCCGCCTGCTCCAGATCCACCAGGTCAGCAAACAGAACGGTTTTCTGCTTGGCCACATCCAGGCGTGAGGCGATCCCCAGCCGCACCTTGGCATCGGTGAGGCGGGTGAGCAGCGCATCGTTGTCCACGATCAGCTTGCTCGCATGGAACTGGGCCACCGCCGCCTGCAGGGCGATGAACGCCGACTCCACCTGCAGGCGATTGTCCCGGTAGGTGATCACGTAATTGTCAGCGGCCTGCCGCACCTGGTACTTCGCTTTCCAGATCGATGGTGCCCGGCTGGGATCCAGCACGTTCCAGGTGGCCTCCACCTGCGCCATGGACTGGAAGTAGCCGCCATTCGGGCCGAACCCGCCGCTGTCGCCACCTCCGGAGGAGTCGGTTCCGGAGCTGGCACCGCCGCTCGCCATGCCGCCCCCACCGAAACTGGCACCGCTGAAATCGCTCTCCTGGCCGTAGAGGCCACCCGTGAGCGACACACTGATCACCGGCCACCACTGGCCGTAGGCGGCCCCGAGGCTGTTCTGGGTGGCCACCAGGTTCTGGTAGGCGGCCCGGATCACGGGATTGCGCTGCGTCGACCAGCTCACCGCCTCCTGCATCGAGAGGTCACCAAGCTCCTGCAACGGCAGATCCGGCAGGTTGAGGGTGGGCTCAGCCCCCGACCAGCCGGTGCCGAGGGTCTCGATCTCCAGATCACTGGGCATCTGCAGCGGTTCTCCCAGCGCGCCACCGCCTGGGCTGGAGGGTGGCTGGGCCTGCTTGCTCCGCCCGGGGAGAGAACCGACCAGACCGACCAGCACGATCCAGATCAGGGTCTGGAGCCAAGGCGAACGCCCCATGGTCAGCGGACCTGTGCGACCACGAAGGAGAACGGCAGATCCAGCAACTTGCCGGTACGCGGCACGAAAGCCCGCTTGTTGAACACGTCGTAGTCGTGCTGCTCGATCACATCGAGGATGCCGCGGTAAAGCCGCAGGGAGGCCCAGACCGGCCAGCGGGCGTCGGGCGCCAGCCAGCGCACACCCGCCTCGGACCGGGCGAACCACTGGCGGGCCCGTTCCACCTGGAAACGCATCAGGGCACGCCAGTTGTCGTTCACCACGCCGGCAAGCAGCTGATCCTCGCCGTAGCCGAATCGCATGAGGTCGTCCTGGGGGAGGTAGATGCGCCCCCGGGAGCGGTCTTCGCCCACATCGCGCAGGATGTTGGTGAGCTGGTTGGCGATGCCGAGGGCCACCGCCGCCTCCGAGGTGTCGGGAGCATCGCTCCAGGGCGCCGAGGTGTAGGCCGGATCGCGGCCCATCACCTCCTGGGTCATCAGCCCCACGGTGCCGGCCACCCGGTAGCAGTAGAGGGCCAGTTCCTTGAAGGTGGCGTAGCGGTGCTGGCGCAGATCCATGCGCTGGCCCTCGATCATGTCCAGATAGGGCTGCAGCGGCTGTGGGTAGCGCTCCAGGGTGTCGACCATCACCAGGTCGAGGCCGTCACGCACCTCGCCGCGGAAGAAGCCACGGGTGCGCTGCTCCCACTGCTCCAGCCGCTGCTCCAGCTGCTTCTGGGGCAGCGCCTGGGCCTCCGCACTGTCCATCAGCTCGTCGGTGCGGCGACACCAGACGTAGATGGCCCAGATCGCCCGGCGCTTGGCGGGCGGCATCAGCAGGGTGCCGAGGTAGAAGGTCTTGGCCCAGCGAGCTGTCTCCTGGCGGCAGTCCTCGTAGGCCTGTTCGAGGCTGGCAACCACCACAGGAGTGCCGGGGCGCTGGCCATGGTGGCAGAGCCGGGCGTCGTTCAATGCGCTACCCGCCATGGACGGAAACCCTGCGCAATGCGGCGGAGCTCACTCGGTGACCCGATGCCGGGGAAGGGGCACGGAGGGCAGGCAGCCGGAAGTGGGGATCGTCGGGCAGAGTCGCAGCCCTCCGGGCCAGCCAGTGGGGCCCATCCTGACCCAGCACCGCCTGATGGCCCCGGTGGCATGCAGCCAGCCCGGCAGCCGCCCAACCGGACGCCACGCTCATGCCACGGAGCTCAAGGTGCGTTCCTGGGGTTCCCCCTGCAGCCGCTCGGCACTGGCCACGATGGCCTGGGCACACTGTTTGCCGCTGAGCACGGCGCCCTCCATGGAGGCGAGGTAGCGCTGCATCGTGTAGTCGCCGGCCAGGAAGAAGTTGGCGATGGGCGAGGTCTGGTCAGGCCGAAGCTGCTGACAGCCCGGCACGGTCTTGTACACCGATCGCGGGGTCTTCACCACGATCGATTTGCGCAGCTGGGCCTGATCGTCGCCGGTGAAATGCATCGGGAAGAGGCGCTTGAGCTCCTCCATGGTGGCCGCCACGATCTCGGCGTCCGGCCTGCCGATCCAGTCCTTCGCCGGCGCGAACACCAGCTCCAGCATCGAGCGATCCGGATCCTCGTATTCCCGGCAGGTGTTGCTCATGTCCGCATACACGCTGAGCAGGGGACTGCGGCTGAACAGGAGGTGGTCGATGTCCGTGAGCTTGCGGTCGAACCAGAGGTGGATGTTGATCACCGGCACGCCGTTGAGGCCCTCCAGCTTGCTGAAGTAGGGGAGGCTCTTCCAGGGCTCCGGCAGCAGCAGCTTGAGCGGATCCACCGGCAGGGCGCTCACGTAGGCGTCGGCCTCCAGGGTGTAACCCTCCCGGCCCTTGATGCCACCGATCCGGAAACCGGCCACGCTGCCATCGGGGTGCAGGGCGATCTCCCGCAGGGGTGCCTCGAGATGCACCTCACCGCCCCGGGCCGTGATGTGGTCCACGATCGGCTGGCAGAGCCGCTGGGGGGGGTTGCCATCGAGGAAGGCCATCTTCGAACCGTCGCTCTCCTGCAGGAAGCGATTGAGGGCCGTGAGCACCACGGTGCTGGAGATCTCATCGGGATCGATGAAGTTGAGGGCCTTCGCCATGGCGATGAACACCTCGTCGTTCACCCGTTCAGGGATGTTGTGGATCCGCAGCCACTCCGTCCAGGAATACTTGTCGCACTCCTCCACGTAGCCCTGCCCCCGCAGCATCGCCGGCACCAGGCCGAGGCCGAAGGCGATCTTCTCCGGCCAGGTGAGCATGTCGTTGTTGCCCAGGATCGCCGCCACCCCGTTGAAGGGGGCAGGGATCTCGGGGAAGTCGAAGCGGCTGTAGGTGCCGGGCGTCTCCTTCTGGTTGAAGATCATCGCGTGGCTCTTCCACTGCAGCCTGTCCTCGATGTCCAGCTCCTTGAACAGCTGGCGCATGTTGCGGTACGCGCCGAAGAAGATGTGCAGGCCGGTTTCGTACCAGTCGCCGTCCTCGTCCTGCCAGGCGGCCACCTTGCCGCCGAGCACGTCGCGGGCCTCCACCACCACCGGGGTGTGGCCGGCATCGCTCAGATACTTGGCACAGGACAGCCCAGCCAATCCGGCACCGGCGATCGCGACGCGCATAGCCACGTTTGAAGGGGAGGTCAACCTTAGGGGTGGCTCCGCGGCCGACGCGGCCGGCCGCGGGTGAGCAGGCTGGGGCTCCGCCCCGCGCGGGTGTTCCTAAAGTCGGGCCCGTGGAGATGTCCTCGCCGATCCATGGCTGATTCCGGTCCCGCTGCGACCCTGCTCAAGTCCACGACCCGCCACGTGCGCCTGTTCACCGCCCGCGTGGAGGGTGCCGACCTGGTGCCCGATCCCGGCCAGCTCACCCTCGATGTGGATCCGGACAACAAATTTCTGTGGGACCAGCCCGTGCTCGAGAAGGTGCAGCAGCACTTCCGGTCCCTGGTGGACGCCCAGGCCGGCGCCGAGCTGAGCGAGTACAACCTGCGCCGCATCGGTTCCGAGCTGGAGGGCTTCATCCGCCAGCTGCTGCAGGCCGGCGAGCTCCGCTACAACCCGGACTGCCGGGTGCAGAACTACTCCATGGGCCTGCCCCGCACTCCGGAAACACTGTGAGCCGTTCGCCCAGCCGCTACGACGACCGCCCCAGAGCCTACCGGCGTGGCGATCGCCCCGACCCCGACGCCTACGACCGCAGCTACGGGGGCCGGGGCGGCGAGCGGGGTGCCGATCGCTACGGCCGCTACGCCGAGCCGAGCCGACGACGGGGCGGTGGTGGCGGGCCAGGGGGTGGTGCCCCGGGCGGCCCCGGCGGCAACGGCCAGGGCGGCGGACCCATTCAGTTCAACGTGGGCACCCTGGCCGTTCTGGCTGGCGTGCTGGTGGTGGGGATCGGCATCGGCACCGGTATCTCCAGCACCACCCAGGGCAACCAGGGCAACATCGCCAGCTCCCAGCAGCTCGACATGGCGGTTCCCGATCCGGAGTTCTGCCGTCAGTGGGGCGCCAGCGCCTTCGTGATGGACATCGAGCTCTACACCACCATGAACCCGAGCTCAAGCTTCGTGACCCAGCCCACGCTCAAGCCGGGCTGCGTGATTCGCCGCGAGAACTGGAGCGTGCTGCAGAAGGAGGGAGCCGTGACCTCCGAGCAGATGCGCCAGTGCAAGCAGCGCATGAACACCTTCGCCTACATCGGCTCGGTGAAGGACAAGCCGATCGTGCGCTGCGTGTACCAGACCGACATCGCCGACAACAAATTCGTGACCAAGGGCGTGGCCGACGACACGGTGGGCATCACGCCGGAAGCGGGTCAGTTCTGACCCGGGCTCAGCCGCCGGCGGCGGCCGGCTCGGGCACTCCCGCCTGCAGCGGCCGGCGCAGGGGGCTGTCCGGGCTGGCGAACACCGGCAGCACCTCGCGGCGGAAGGCCTCCGAGGCCCGGGAGCAGTAGCGGGCGGGATGGCTGATCAGCTTGAGCTGGCGCCGCACCAGCAGATCGGCCACCTGGGGGCGGTGCAGTGTGCCGGCCGCCAGCTCCCGCTCGATCGACACCACCGGCAGGAAGGCGGCACCGAGCCCGGACTGGACGGCATTCTTGATGGCCTCGAAGGAGTTGAGCTCCATCTCGATCTTGAGCCGGCCGAGGTCGAGGCCCGAGCGGGCCAGCAGCTGGTCCACCATCTTGCGGGTGGTGGACTGGGCATCGAGGCAGACGAAGGCCAGCCGGTAGAGGTCTTCCTTGGTGAGTTCAGCCAGGCGGGCCAGGGGGTGCTTGGTGGGCAGCACCAGCGCCAGTTCATCGCTCGCGTAGGGCACCACCTGAAGGAGCTCGGAGAGCTCGGGCGGAAGCTCGCCGCCGATGATCGCCAGATCCAGCTGGCCGTTGGCCACGCTCCAGCTGGTGCGCCGGGTGCTGTGCACCTGGAGCTGCACGGCCACATCGGGATACTTCTGGCGGAAGAGGCCGATCATGCGCGGCATCAGGTAGGTGCCCGTGGTCTGGCTGGCACCCACCAGCAGGGAGCCCCCCTTGAGGTTGTGGAGATCCTCCAGGGCCCGGCAGGCCTCCTGGCACTGGCTGAGGATGCGGTCGCAGTAGCTGAGCAGCAGGTGACCCGCCTCGGTGAGCTGGGCCTTGCGCCCGCCCCGGTCGAACAGGGACACGCTCAGCTGCTTCTCCAGATTCTGGATCTGGAGGCTCACGGCGGGCTGGGTCACGTAGAGACTGTCGGCAGCCTTCTTGAAGCTGCCCTCGCTGGCGATCGCCCGCAGGATCCGGAGCTGGTCAAGGGTGAAGGGCAGATCTGCCATAGGGCCCGCCGGCCAGCACCAGGGTGCAAGCCGGAACTCTAGGTGGCCTTCCCGGCGGCAGAATCGCCAACTTCACATCCATCTCCCCCTTGCCATCCAGCCCCCTCCACCACAGCAGCTGGGTGATGCTGGCCCTGCTGCTCGTCTTTGCGGTGCTCCACAGCGGCGGCGCCTCCCTGCGGTTCTGGGGAGTGGCCAGGATCGGGGAACGGGCCTGGCGCCTCCTCTTCGCCGGCATCAGCATTCCTGCCGCCGTGGTGGTGGTGGGCTACTTCCTGGCCCACCGCTACGACGGTGTGCGCCTGTGGAACCTGCAGGAGCAGCCCTGGATCATCCCCGTGGTGTGGACGGGCACGGCCCTCAGCTTCCTGTTCCTCTACCCGGCCACCTACAACCTGCTGGAGATCCCGGCGGTGCTGAAACCCCAGGTGCGGCTCTACGCCACCGGCATCATCCGGATCAGCCGCCACCCCCAGGCCGTGGGACAGGTGCTCTGGTGCGCCACCCACCTGCTCTGGATCGGCAGCAGCTTCATGGTGGTGACCTGCGCCGGGTTGATCGCCCACCACCTGTTCGCCGTGTGGAACGGCGATCGGCGCCTGCACAACCGCTTCGGCGCCGCCTTCGAGGAGTTGCGGGCCAGCACCTCGGTGCTGCCCTTGCGCGCCGTGCTCGATGGCCGGCAGCAGCTGGTGCTCAGCGAGTTCCTGCGACCGGCCCAGCTGGGAATCGCCATCGCCGTGGGGGTGTTCTGGTGGGCGCACCGCTACATCGGGCTCGGGGCCACGGCCTTCTCCCGCACCGGCCTGGCCCACTGGCTGGGGTGACGCTGCCCTGACTCGGCCCTGCTGGTAATCGCCCACAGGGAGCGGCGGGCACCGGCACGCTGCCTACACTCGGCCCAGCCCGATCCCACCGGATGCCTTCAACCGCTGAACTCGCCTGGTTGATCCCGGTGCTGCCCCTGGCCGGCGCCTGCCTCGTGGGGCTCGGGCTGATCAGTTTCAACCGCACCGTGAACCGGTTGCGCAAGCCCGTGGCCCTGCTGCTGATCAGCTGCGTGGGGGCCGCCGCGGTGCTGAGCTTCGCCGTGCTGGCCGAGCAGCTCGCGGGCGCCGGGCCCACCGAGGTGCTGTTCAACTGGGCCAGCGCCGGCAGCTTCAACCTGCAGATGGGCTTCCGGGTGGATGCCCTCGGCGCCGTGATGCTGGCCCTGGTCACCACCATCGCCCTGCTGGTGATGGTGTATTCCGACGGCTACATGGCCCACGACAACGGCTATGTGCGCTTCTTCACCTACCTGGCCCTGTTCAGCAGCTCGATGCTGGGCCTGGTGATCAGCCCCAACCTGCTCGAGATCTACGTGTTCTGGGAGCTGGTGGGCATGTGCTCCTACCTGCTGGTGGGCTTCTGGTACGACCGCGACGGCGCCGCCAACGCCGCCCAGAAGGCCTTCGTGGTGAACCGGGTGGGCGACTTCGGCCTGCTGCTCGGGATCCTGGGGCTGTTCTGGGCCACCGGCAGCTTCGGCTTCGAGGAGATCGGTGCCCGCCTCGCCGAAGCCGTGAATGCCGGCAGCCTGAGCACCGGCGTGGCCGTGGTGCTCTGCCTGCTGGTGTTCATGGGCCCGATGGCCAAGTCGGCCCAGTTCCCCCTGCATGTGTGGCTGCCGGATGCCATGGAGGGCCCCACCCCCATCTCCGCCCTGATCCACGCCGCCACCATGGTGGCCGCCGGGGTGTTCCTGGTGGCCCGGCTGCAGCCGGTGTACGACGCCTTTCCGGCGGTGAATCTGGTGATCGCCGTGGTGGGCACCATCACCCTGTTCCTGGGGGCCTCGATCGCCCTCACCCAGATGGACCTCAAGAAGGGACTGGCCTACAGCACCGTGAGCCAGCTCGGTTACATGATGCTGGCCATGGGCTGCGGCGCTCCCGTGGCCGGCATGTTCCACCTGGTGACCCACGCCTTCTTCAAGGCGATGCTGTTCCTGGGATCCGGTTCGGTGATCCACGCCATGGAGGAGGTGGTGGGCCATGAGCCGGTGCTGGCCCAGGACATGCGCCTCATGGGCGGCCTGCGCCGCCACATGCCGGTGACGAGCACCACCTTCCTGATCGGCTGCGTGGCCATCAGCGGCATCCCTCCTCTGGCGGGCTTCTGGAGCAAGGACGAGATCCTGGGCCAGGCCTTCAACAGCTTCCCGCTGCTGTGGGCCATGGGCTTCATCACCGCCGGCATGACCGCCTTCTACATGTTCCGGCTCTATTTCCTCACCTTCGAGGGCAGCTTCCGTGGCGGCGACACAGCCATCCAGGCGCAGCTGATGCAGGCCGCCGGACGCTCGGGCGAGGAGGGCCACGAGGCCGTCCACGGCCATGCCGACCATCCCCATGAGTCCGGCTGGCAGATGGCCCTGCCCCTGGCCGTGCTGGCGGTGCCCTCGGCGCTGATCGGCCTGCTGGGCACCCCCTGGAACAGCCGCTTCGCCGCCCTGCTCGATCCGGCGGAGGCGGCCCACATGGCGGAGCATTTCAGCTGGAGCGAATTCCTGCCCCTGGCGGGAGCGTCGGTGGCGATCTCCACCGCCGGGATCGGGCTGGCGGTGCTGGCCTACGCCCTCGGCAGGATCGATCTGGGCCAGGCCGTGGCGGCGCGCTTCCCCGCGATCAACGCCTTCCTGGCCAACAAGTGGTACCTCGATGCCGTCAACGACAAGCTCTTCGTGCAGGGCAGCCGCAAGCTGGCCCGCTCGGTGCTGGAGGTGGATTCCAAGGTGGTGGACGGCGTGGTGAACCTCACCGGCCTGGTGACCCTCGGCAGCGGCGAAGGGCTCAAGTACTTCGAAACCGGACGGGCCCAGTTCTATGCCCTGATCGTGTTCGGCGGCGTGATCGCTCTGGTGGTGCTGTTCGGC
>NZ_DS990556.1:2258563-2289544 GCF_000155635.1 Cyanobium sp. PCC 7001 | reverse complement strand
GAGCCTCACGCCACAGGGGTGGGGGGTCGCGGCGGCGTTGGGCGCTGCGCGCCCTCGCCGACAGCGAGCGCAGCCACCGCGGGAACCTACGGACTGTGTGCCTCCTCCCACCGTAGGAGTGTTCACCTAGCGGGCATTTCTACACTCCGGCCAACGGAGCCTCTTGGATTCAGTGCCTTTCCCCTGGCTGAGCGCCGCGATCCTGTTCCCGATCGGTGCGGCCCTGCTCATCCCCTTCGTGCCCGACAAGGGCGACGGCAAGCAGGTGCGCTGGTACGCCCTCGGCATCGCCCTCACCACCTTTCTGTTCACGGTGGCGGGCTACCTCAACGGCTATGACCCCGCGGTGGAGGGGCTGCAGCTGGTGGAGCGGGTGGAGTGGCTGCCCGATCTGGGGCTGGCCTGGTCGGTGGGGGCCGACGGCCTCTCGATGCCTCTGATCCTGCTCACCAGCTTCATCACCGCCCTGGCGGCGCTGGCGGCCTGGCCGGTGAGCTTCAAGCCCAAGCTCTTCTATTTCCTGCTGCTGGCCATGGACGGCGGCCAGATCGCGGTGTTCGCCGTGCAGGACATGCTGCTCTTCTTCCTGGCCTGGGAGCTGGAGCTGATCCCGGTGTATCTGCTGCTGGCGATCTGGGGCGGCAAGAAGCGCCAGTACGCCGCCACCAAGTTCATCCTCTACACCGCCGGCAGCTCCCTGTTCATCCTCATCGTGGGGCTGGCGATGGCCTTCTACGGCGGCGACACCAGCTTCGAGTACACGACGCTGATGGCCAAGGAGTTCGGCACCCGCTTCCAGGTGATCTGCTACGCGGGCCTGCTGATCGCCTTCGGCGTGAAACTGCCGATCGTGCCGCTCCACACCTGGCTTCCGGACGCCCACGGGGAGGCCACGGCGCCGGTGCACATGCTCCTGGCCGGGATCCTGCTGAAGATGGGCGGCTATGCCCTGCTGCGCTTCAACGTGCAGCTGCTGCCGGAGGCCCATGCCCAGTTCGCGCCCCTGTTGGTGGTGCTGGGCGTGGTGAACATCATCTACGCGGCGCTCACCTCCTTCGCCCAGCGCAACCTCAAGCGCAAGATCGCCTACAGCTCGATCAGCCACATGGGCTTCGTGCTGATCGGCATCGGCAGCTTCAGCGACCTGGGCACCAGCGGCGCCATGCTGCAGATGATCAGCCACGGCCTGATCGGTGCCAGCCTCTTCTTCCTGGTGGGCGCCACCTACGACCGCACCCACACCCTGCAGCTCGACGAGATGGGCGGCGTGGGCCAGCAGATGCGCAAGATGTTCGCCCTCTGGACCATCTGTGCGCTGGCCTCGCTGGCCCTGCCCGGCATGAGCGGCTTCGTGTCGGAGCTGATGGTGTTCGTGGGCTTCGTCACCAGTGAGGCCTACACCCTCAGCTTCCGGGTGGTGATGGCGATCCTGGCCGCCGTGGGGGTGATCCTCACCCCGATCTATCTGCTCTCGATGCTGAGGGAGATCTTCTTCGGCAAGGAGAACGCCGAACTCTCCTCCCACACCCATCTGGTGGATGCTGAACCGCGTGAGATCTACGTGATCAGCTGCCTGCTGGTGCCGATCGTGGGCATCGGCCTCTACCCGCGGATCATGACGGACAGCTACAGAGCCTCGATCGAGGCGCTCGTGCAGCGGGAAACCCTGGCGATGGGGCGGGTGATCCACCCTCCGGCCAGCAGCCTGATCCGCCAGCCCCTGCTGCAGGCCCCGACCCTGACGGGATGAGCCAGGGCGGCGTGACAGAACCCTGCGGTTGCCCTGCCCCCCTTTCGGCCGGCAGCAGGACTGCTTACGCTCCTGATCCCTGTGCCTGGGGTGTGCCCGGATGAAACAGCTGAACTTCCTGCTTATCTTCAGCTTCGGTCTGGCGACCGTGATGTTCACCCTCGAGAACACCGCCGCCACCACCGTGCATTTCCTGCCCGGTGTGGCCACCACCATGCCGCTGGCGGCCCTGCTGCTGGTGGTGGGCGGGATCGGCGCCACCGCCGCCTGGGTGTTCGCGGTGTGGACCGGCGTGGTGCGCAAGGTGGAGGCCATGCAGAGCCAGAGCGACTACGAGGCCCAGCAGGTGCGCATCCAGGAGCTGGAAAACGACCTGCAGCGCTACCGCGCCACGGTGGATGCCCAGCTCGGACTGCTGCCGGCGGCGGGTGAGAGCTCCGCCCAGGGGGCCTCCGGGGATGACGATCTGGCCAGCGCCGAAGACGCGAGCGCCAACGGCTGAGCAGGCCGAGGGGGTGGTGGCTCCGTCCGGGCACCGGTAGCGTGCGGCGACACACCCTTGCGACAGCGGCACAGGATTGACCGACGGGGGCGCCAGGCTGGCCATCCGGCTGCTGCAGGATGCGGCCGAGCGAGGGGATCTGGACCCCTGGGACGTGGATGTGATCGCCGTGATCGACGGCTTCCTCGATCAGCTGCGCCAGCGCATCGCGGTGCCGCGGCTGGTGGCCTCCACTGGCCGGGGCGGCAGCTACGAACAGGATCTGGCTGAAACGAGCGAGGCCTTTCTGGCCGCGTCCGTGCTGGTGAGCCTCAAGGCCGAGGTGCTCGAGGCCAGCACCTTCCCCCCGGAAGCGCCGCTGGAGGCGGACCTCGACCTGGCCTTCGACGCCGACGGCCAGGGCTGGATCATCGATCCGGCCCTGCAGCTGCCGCGGCGGCCGGAACGGCACCTCTGGCGTCGGCCGGTGGCGCCGCCACCGCTGCAGCGCCCGGTGACCCTGGGTGAGCTCATCCGCCAGCTCGAGGACATCGCCGAGCGGCTCGAGCAGGATGCCGGCCGCCCCCGGCAGCGCCATCGCTCCCGTCGCTACAGCGAACGGGCCGCCATCGCCCAGGTGGCCGCCCTGGCCCATCGCGAGAAGCTGCCGGAAACCACGGCGGCCCTGAGCCGGTTCCTGGTGGAGTGGAGTCCTGCGGAAACCTGGGTGGATTTCGAGACGCTCGTGGGTGCCTGGAGCGAGGCTGGCCAGCGCCCGCCCGATGAGGGGGAGGACGATCTCGACAGGGATCGGGTGGGCGTGTTCTGGGCTCTGCTGTTTCTGTGCCACCAGGGCAAGGTGGAGCTGGAGCAGCGGGGCGGACTGTTCGGCAGCCTGAGCCTGCGGCGGTGCCTGGAGATCCGGTCGCAGAGCCCCATGCCAAGCCCTGGCGACGACCAACCGGCCCAGCTGGCGGCGGCCGGGTCAGCTTTGATGCCGGCCGCTAAACAGCTCGTGGCCTGAGCCTGCGCGTAGGGTGGGGCCTCCGACCGACGAGAGTACGCGCCGATGAAGGCGATGATCCTGGCGGCCGGCAAGGGAACTCGGGTGCGTCCAATCACGCACACGATTCCCAAGCCGATGATCCCCATTCTGCAGAAACCCGTGATGGAGTTTCTGCTTGAGCTTCTGCGGCAGCATGGCTTCACCGAGATCATGGTGAATGTCTCCCACCTTGCCGAGGAGATCGAAAACTATTTCCGGGACGGCCAACGCTTCGGCGTGGAAATCGCCTACAGCTTTGAAGGCCGCATCGAGGACGGTGAGCTGATTGGTGATGCCATCGGCTCCGCCGGCGGACTGAAGAAGATCCAGAACTTCCAGAGATTCTTCGACGACACCTTCGTGGTGCTCTGCGGCGACGCCCTGATCGACCTCGACCTCACCGAGGCCGTCCGACGCCACCGCGAGATCGGCGCCATGGCCAGCCTGATCACCAAGCGGGTGCCCGCCGATCAGGTGAGCAGCTATGGCGTGGTGGTCACCGACGCCGATGGCCGGGTGCGTTCCTTCCAGGAGAAGCCCTCGGTGGCCGAGGCCGCCAGCGACATGATCAACACCGGCATCTACATCTTCGAGCCGGAAGTGCTGGACTTCATCCCCAGTGGCCAGCCGTTCGACATCGGCTCGGACCTGTTCCCCAAGCTGGTGGCAGCAGGTGCCCCCTTCTACGCCCTGCCGATGGAGTTCGAATGGGTGGATATCGGCAAAGTGCCCGATTACTGGCAGGCGATCCGCAGCGTGCTCCAAGGGCAGGTGCGGCAGGTTCAGATTCCTGGCAAGGAAGTGAGGCCCGGTATCTTCACCGGCCTGAACGTGGCTGCCGACTGGGACAAGATCCACGTGGAGGGCCCGATCTACGTGGGCGGCATGACCAAGATCGAGGACGGCGTCACCATCATCGGCCCGGCCATGATCGGCCCCAGCTGCCTGATCTGTGAGGGAGCCACGATCGACAATTCGATCATCTTCGACTACTCCCGAATCGGCGCCGGGGTGCGCCTGGTGGAGAAACTCGTGTTCGGCCGCTACTGCGTGGACCGCAACGGTGATCACTTCGACCTCCAGGAAGCTGCACTCGACTGGCTGATCACCGACGCCCGACGGCAGGACGTGGTGTCCCCCAGTCCGCAGCAGAAGGCCATGGCCGAGCTGCTCGGCAGCGATCTGAGCCTCAGTTAGAGGAGCTGGGGAGCCCTGGCGGCAAGCGGCGGGCTGCTGGTCTCGGCGGCCCTGGGGGTCAGGCCTGCCCTGGCCAGGATCATCGGGATACGCTCCTCGGCCTTGATTGCCATCATGTGCACCCCCTGGGCGATCTCCAGGTAGGAGGCCACCTGTTCCGCCGCGATGGCCACCCCTTCGGCGGCGGGATCGGGGGCGGCCGCGAGCCGATCGATCAGGGACTGGGGAATGTTGGCTCCCGGCACCACCCGGTTGATGAAGAGGGCGTTCTTGGCCGACTTCAGCAGGAACACCCCTGCCAGCACAGGCAGCCCGAGGGGCGCGGCGATCTCCTCCACGAAGCGGCGCAGGGCCTCGGCGTCCGTGACCATCTGGGTCTGCACGAAGCGCGCTCCCGCCTCGCGCTTGCGGCGCATGCGGGCCTTCAGACCGCTCCAGCTGGGGCTCTGGGGATCCGCTGCCGCCCCGGCGAAGAAGGCGGTGCCGCCATCGGGCAGGGAGCCCTTCACGGGGTCCTGACCGGCATTGAGGCTGGCCACCAGCTGGAGCAGCCGCACCGACTCCAGCTCGTTCACGGGCCGGGCATCGGGCTGGTCGCCGGCTCGCACCGGATCGCCCGTGAGGCAGAGCAGGTTGCGCAGGCCGAGGGCGTGGGCACCCAGCAAATCGGCCTGGAGGGCAATCCGGTTGCGATCGCGGCAGGCCATCTGCAGCACCGGCTCGATCCCGCCGTCGAGGAGCAGGCGGCACATGGCCAGGCTGCTCATCCGCATCACCGCCCTGCTGCCATCGGTGACGTTGACGGCATGCACCCAGGGCCGCAGCGAGGCCGCCGCCGCCAAGGTGCGCTGGGGATCAGCGCCCCGTGGCGGGGTGACCTCGGCCGTGATCGCCGGCAACCCACGGGTGAGAACCTGTTGGAGCAGCAAGCCGAGCTTCGCGTTGCAGGCCCATCATGCGGCAGGGCACTGCCTAGAGTGAGACGAAGCCTGCATGGGGCCTGGTCGATGGGCAGAGAGCTCCAACAGTCTCAGGAGCGGGACCTCTCGGAACGGGAGCTCGAGATCATTGCGCTGGTGGCCGAGGGCCTCACCAATCAGGAGATCGCCGGCACGCTCACCATCAGCAAGCGCACCGTGGACAACCACGTGAGCAACATCTTCACCAAGACCGGCGCCAAGAACAGGGTGGCTCTGCTGAACTGGGCCATGGATCACGGCAAGATCTGCCGTGATGGCTTCAACTGCTGCGCGCTGGATCAGCCCGCAGACGCCTAGTCCGCGGCGCTGATCAGGCAGCCGCAGCCTGAACAGCCCCTACCGGAACGAAGGAGGAATCTCCGGCCGCCGCGCTGAGAGGAGAAGGCAGCACGGCCACACTCTCCAGGCTGTAGCTGTCCTCCGTCAGGGAGAACAGGTCGGCATAGGCCAGACAATCGTCATGATCACGCCCGGCGAAGCGCAACACTCCCTGGCTGTCGTAGAGGCCGACCAAGACGGACCTTAAGAAAGTCAGCTGATTGTATCCGATGCAACGGCTGCGCCGTGGAGCCACGGGGGCAGGCCGGCCCGCGCAGTGGCACTCCATCGGGCCAGGGGCAGGCGCGCCAGGGCGGCGTTGCTGAGTTCATGCCGTCCGGTCACCTCCTGACGGCACCAGTCGGGCACCACCACCTCCTGATCGGGCCGCTCCAGTTCCACTTCGGCCACCACCAGCGGGGCGTTGTCCCCCTCGAACACGTCCACGATCCAGTCGCCACCCGGAAGATCGAGCCCATGGCGCCACTTGCTGAGCTGCTGGGGAGCCAGAGCCATCAAGGCCGCGGCATCCTCGGCGGGAATGGGGTACTCGAACTCCTGGCGCACCGATCCATCCAGGCTGGTGGGGTCCATCGACTGCGGCGGGCGGGCCTTGAGCGTCAACCAGGCTTCGTGGCGAGGTGGTGGTCCCTCGTGGGCGGTGCGGCGCACCCGCAGGGTCACCCCGTCCGGTCGGGCCACCAGGTAGCCCTGATCCAGCCGGGCCCGCCAGCGCACATGCCGCTGCCAGCCGTCTCCATCCACCAGGAACCGCCGCTCGATCTCCAAAGCCATGGACAGAGTGCAGGGTGACGCCGTGCCGGTCAGTTGTGGGAAGGCTCGGCTGCCACCAGACTGCCGGCCCAGTGCAGCTTGTGGGTGAGTGTGCGGTAGTAGGAGGGGCTGCGCTCCAGGATGAGCATCTTGGCGGGATGGCTGCAGCGCTGCACGATCGCCCGGTCGCCCGGCTCCAGCGTGGTGGCGTGGGCGCCGTCCTGCCAGAGATTCACCCGACGGCTCGACTCTCCCAGGGGCCACACCGAGAGCTGGGCGCGGGGGGGCACCACCAGGGCCCGGCTGGAGAGGCTGATCGGACAGATCGGCGTGACCACGATCGCCTCGATGCCCGGGTGCAGGATCGGCCCCCCGGCCGCCATGGCGTAGCCCGTGGAGCCCGTGGGGGTGGCGATGATCAGGCCGTCACCGCGGAGCTGGTCCACCACCTCACCGTCGATCTCCAGCTCCAGCACGCAGGTGGGGGAGCGTTCGTCCAGCCCGGGGCGGAAGTAAACGTCATTGAGGGCGAGGTGCCTGGGCTGGGAGGCCGGCGCCACCCCGTCGCAGCGGTCCACCCGCGCCTCCAGCATCATGCGGCTCTCGATCGCGAAGCTGTCGTCCCGGAGCCGCTGCCAGAGGCTGCGCTGGTCGTCGTCGTCGGAACGGCGGCGTGGCTGCTCCCCGCTCAGCCGCAGCAGGCTGCGGTGATGGGTGAGAAAGCCCAGGTGTCCCCCCACGTTGAAGCAGAGGATGGGCACACCCAGGGGTCCCAGGTGGCGGGCCGCCCCCAGCACGGTGCCATCGCCCCCGAGCACGACCCCCAGATCGGGGAGTTCGCCCTCGGTGGCCAGCAGTCCCGGGAACGGATCCTGGGCCTGGCCGCTGGTGGCCGTCACCACAGCCACGCCCTGGGAGCGAAGGTCGGCAGCGCAGCGCTGGGCCTGACGGTGGGCCGCCTGGCTACCGGAACGGGCGATGAGCCAGACGCGATCCAGCCGCATGAACGAGGGGGGGCCGGATCACCAGCGCAGGAGGTTGAACCGCTCCATGTCCACGGTTTCGCGGTTGCGGTAGAGGGAGAGAAGGATGGCCAGGCCAACGGCGGCTTCGGCGGCAGCCACGGTGATCACGAAGATGGCGAACACCTGCCCGCGCACCAGCTCGCCGTCGAGGTAGCTGGAAAAGGCCATCAGGTTGATGTTCACCGCATTGAGCATCAGTTCAATGCTCATCAGCACCCGCACGGCATTGCGGCTGTTGATCAGGCCCCAGACGCCGGTGCAGAACAGCACGGCCGCCAGCACCAGGTAGGCCTGAAGCGGGATGGTGGCGGAAAGATCGAGCTCCATGGGCGCAGAGATGGGTGCAGAGGGTGAGGCAGACGGGTGGAGTGGTGGGGCAGGGAGCTCAGCGGCCGGAGGTGTCCAGCAGCAGTGGGGTGCGGGCCTTCTCGATCAGGCCCTGGTCCACGGATTCACCGGTGGCGATGTCCGCACTGAAGACATCACGCCGGGCCAGCACGATGGCCCCGATCATGGCCATCAGCAGCAGCACCGAAGCCAGCTCGAAGGGAAGCAGGTAGTCGGAGAAGAGGTGCTCACCGATGCGGATGGTGGCCTCCTCTCCCACCGGCGTGGGACCTGGCAGGGCCCAGGGGGTGGTGACGGCGACGCGGATCAGCAGCACGAACAGCCCGCCGCACACCAGACCGGAGAGGGCGCGCCTCAGGGCCAGGCCCTTGATCACCGAGAGGTCTTCCCGCTTGTTGACCAGCATGATCGCGAACAGGATCAGTACGTTGACCGCGCCGACGTACACCAGAATCTGGGCGGCGGCCACGAAGCTGGCGTTGAGCATCAGATAGAGGCCGGCCACCGACAGGAAGACACCGGCCAGAAGGAAGGCGGAATACACGATGTTGGGCAGGAGCACCACGCCCAGGGCACCCAGCACAAGAGTGGCGGAGAGTGCCGCGAAGCAGATGAACTGGGTGGTGGAAGCGATGGTCATTGGGCGTCTCCCTCGGAGGTGGCGGCGGACGGCTCGGCAGCTTTCAGACCGGCAAGAACCTGATCGGGCAACTGGCCCGCCCGCGGGGTGGTGTCGGGAACCCCATGGGGATCGATCTCGCCCTTCGGCAGGTAGGCCAGTTCCCGCAGGGCCACCACGGCCGGGTCGCTGGTCACGCTGGTGGGGAGGCGACCGAGAGCGATGTTGTCGTAGTTGAGGCTGTGGCGATCGAACGCCGCCAGCTCGTATTCCTCGGTCATGGAGAGGCAGTTGGTGGGGCAGTACTCCACGCAGTTGCCGCAGAAGATGCACACCCCGAAATCAATGGAGTAGTTGCGAAGCTCCTTTTTCTTCGTGGTCTTGTTCATTACCCAGTCGACAACCGGGAGGTTGATGGGACACACCCGCACGCACACTTCGCAGGCGATGCACTTGTCGAACTCGTAGTGAATCCGCCCCCGATACCGCTCCGAGGGAATCAACTTCTCGTAGGGATACTGAACCGTGACAGGACGACGGCGCAGGTGATCGAACGTCACCGCCAGCCCCTGGGTCATGTACTGCGCTGCGCCAACGGCATCGCGGGTGTAGTCACCGACTTTCTTGAGGAACCCGAACATGAGCGGAATGCAGGAAACGGGGTGGGGCGGGTGTGGAGACGACCCCGGCCATGATGGCCCAGGCAGAGGGAAGCTGAAGGGTCAGCCGCCGAAGAAGGCGGGGAAGGCCAGCTTGAGGCCGGCGGTCACCAGCAGGTTCACCAGGGCGATCGGCAGCAGGAATTTCCAGCCCAGATCAAGGAGTTGGTCGATGCGCACCCGGGGCGTGGTCCAGCGCAGCAGGATCGCCAGGAACACCAGCAGGTAGGCCTTCAATACCGTCATCACGATCCCCACGGACGCGGTGATCACCTGCACCACGGGGGCATCGATGGGCTGGCCCAGCCAGCTGGCCAGCCATTCCACCGGCAGGGGGAAGCCCCAGCCACCCAGGTAGAGCACCGACACCAGCAGGGCCGAGAGCACCAGGTTGATGTAGCTGCCCAGATAGAACAGGGCGAACTTCATGCCGGCGTACTCGGTCTGGTAGCCGGCCACCAGCTCCTCCTCGGCCTCGGGCAGGTCAAAGGGCAGGCGCTCGCACTCGGCGAGGGCGCAGATCCAGAAGATCACGAAGCCCACCGGCTGGCGCCAGATGTTCCAGCTGAGGATGCCCGCCCCGGTCTGCTGGTCGACGATGTCGACGGTGCTCAGCGAGTTGCTCATCATCACCACCGCCAGCACGGCCAGCGCGAGGGGGATCTCGTAGCTGATCGACTGGGCGGCCGCCCGCAGACCACCGAGCAGGGAGTACTTGTTGTTGGAGGCGTAGCCGCTCATCAGCAGCCCGATCGGCTGGATCGAGCTGAGGGCGATCCACAGAAAGATGCCGATGCCCACATTGCTGATCAGCAGGTGCTGGCCGAAGGGCACCACCAGCCAGCTGAGGATCACCGGGATCAGCACCAGCACCGGGCCGAGGGTGAACAGCAGGCCGTCGGCCCGGGCCGGAATCACATCCTCCTTGAACAGGAGCTTGAGGCCATCGGCCATGGGCTGGAGAACCCCGAGGGCACCCGCGTACTCAGGGCCGATGCGCTGCTGCACGGCAGCCGAGATCTTGCGCTCCAGCCACACGTTCACCAGCACGCCCACCACGGCGGCCACCAGCACCAGCAGCATGGGCAGGGGCAGCCAGAGCAGGTGGGCGGTGCCCGGGCTGAGTCCCAGCCCCTGCAGGGCTGAAACGAAGCTGGACTCGAGGTCCAGACCCACGGCGGTGTCCAGGCCGGTTGCAGAGCTCAGCATCGGAAGGGCTCGGATCGCAGCAACTTAGCGGGCTTCCAACGGAACCCAGTCGCGCGGAACAGGCCCGGTGTAAATCTGCGACGGTCGGAAGATGCGGTTTGCACCAAGCTGTTCCTTCCAGTGAGCCAGCCAGCCCGCCGTGCGGGCGATGGCGAAGATCGGGGTAAACAGGTCGCGGGGGATCCCGAGCTTCCGGTACACCAGCCCGGAGTAGAAGTCGACGTTCGGGTAGATCCCTTTGGGGCCAAGCCGTTCGGCTGCCGCCTCCTCCAGCTTGCGGGCCAGGTCGTAGAGCGGGTCGTGGCCGAAGCGGTGGAACAGCTGCTCGGCCAGCCCCTGCAGGATCACGGCCCGGGGGTCTTTCACCTTGTATTCGCGGTGACCGAAGCCCATGATCTTCTGCTTCTGGGCAATGGCCCGATCGAGCCAGGGTTCCACCTGATCGGCGCTGCCGATGGCTTCGAGCATGGCCAGCACATCCTCATTGGCGCCGCCGTGGAGCGGACCGGCCAGGGTGCCCACGGCGGAAGCCACCACCGCATAGGGATCGGTGAGGGTGCTGGCGGTGACGCGGGCGCTGAAGGTGCTGGCGTTGAGGCTGTGCTCGGCATGCAGGATCAGGCAGGCATCGAAGATGCGGGCCGCCAGGGGATCCGGCTCCTGTTCCGTGAGCATGTAGAGGAAGTTCGAGGCGAACGGCAGATCGTCGCGGGGCTGGATCGGATCCTGCCCTTTGCGGATCAGCTGGAACGCCGCCACCATCGTGGGGATCTTGGCGATCAGCCGCACCACGGCCTCGGCGATGTACTCCGGGTTGTCGAGGGCGCGACGGGAATAGAACAGCCCCAGCGAGGCGGCGCTGCTCTGGAGCGCGTCCATCGGGTGCCCGGTGGCCGGGAAGCACTTCATCATGTCCCGGATGCGGAAGCTCACCCGGCGGTGCATCTGCACCTCGTGCTCGAACTGGCGCAACCCCTCGGCGGTGGGAAGCTCGCCCCAGATCAGCAGGTAGGTGGTTTCCAGGAAGGTGCTGTGGGCAGCCAGTTCCCCGGCGTCGTAGCCGCGGTAGGTGAGGCGCCCCTTCTGGCCATCGATGTCGCAGATGGCCGACTGGGTGGCCGGCACCCCCTCCAGTCCAGGCCGGAACGGCGGTGCGGCAGTGGCACCGCCGGTGCTGCCGGGGACACTGTCGCTGAGGCTGCCTGCCATGCCGGGGGGGAACTCAAGTGGCCAGAACCTACGGCTGGGAGCTGTGACCCCGCCGTGCCCGGCCACACCACAGCGCCTCCCAGGTTCTCCCCGATGTTCATCCGGAGGTGTTTCAGCTAGGTGCCCAGCAGCTGGCGCGGACCGATCAGCAGGCGCAGGCGCCAGGGTGACTCCCAGGGCACCTCCCGGTTGACGGATGGAGCCTGAAGCCAGGCCAGACCGGCCTTCTTGAGCACCAGGCTGCCGGGGGCCGCCCCGATCAGGCGCGCCGCCAGATCGCCGAGGTCCGGCTCATGGCCCACCAGCATCAACCGGCCCTCGCCTGGCAGGTCCGCGAGGTGCGCGTGCAGGCCTGCCAGGCCCGCACCGCCTGGCTCCAGGGCGGTGTGCTCTTCGAGTGAGGGCGCCAGCCCCGCCTCGAGGGCCAGGGCCGCAGTCTGCCGGGCCCGCGCCAGGGGACTGGTGACCAGGCGATCCACGCGGAGATCCAGCTCCGCCAGTCGCCCCACCACGGCCCTGGTGCGTCGGATGCCCTCGGGGGTGAGGGGCCGCAGGGCCTCGGGCCGGTCGGCGCGGCGTTCCTCGGCGAGGCCATGGCGGAGGAGCAGCAGGTGCACCATGGCGTCAGCCATACCGCAGGTTCGCCACCAGATGGATGGCGGCGCCGGGGCCAGCCTCGGGCTCCGGCTCGAGCCCGAGGGCCAGGCCGGACACTCCGGCCTCGAGGGGCTGGCTGGCAAGGCTGCTGAGCAAGCGCCAGGCCGGCCAGCGCCGCAGGGCGGCCTGGGCGGGATCGGCCGCGGCGGCCCACTGCAGCGGGGCGCGGGGAAGGTCGAGGCTGTCGAGCGCCTTCAGCAGGCTCGCGGGAGCCGGGCCACCTGCCTGCCGCTCCTCCAGCACCGCCAGGGTCTGACCCCACCAGGCCTGGGCGCCATCGACCTGCCTGGCCCCGACCACGGTCACGGCCAACTGGGCTCCGGCCTCGCGGCGGCGGCGGGATGCCGGGAGGGCCTCGAGATGGGTCCACACCTGAACCGGGTGGTGGCTGGGACTCTCGAGGCTGGAGCTCACCAGGCCCAGGGGTTCGAGGGATGGGGCCAGGGATGCGGGATCCGGCACGGCGGCCGGCGTTCCGAGCAACCAGCCGAGGGCGCCGCGACCCCAGACCAGGGGGCCTGAATCCTGGCTGGCCACCAGGGCCGGCAGGGGACCATCGCTGTCGGGATCCAGGCTTCGGGCCAGGAGGCCCTGCCAGGGGCCGGGCCAGTGGGCAGGATCCTGCAGCAGTGCCAGGGTGTGCAGCTCCCCCTGCAGCCCGGCCGTGAGGGCGGCTGCCCTGGCCGGATCCAGGCCTGACGCCCAGGAGCTCCGGGCCGCCGGGGCGGGTGCCGCCTCGGGGGATTGATCGGTGGAGGACTGGTCGGTGGGGGACTGATCAGTGGGAGACTGATCGGAAGTGGTGGCGGAAGCAGTCTCGGGCTGGTCGGGCGCAGCGGAGCTCGCCGCAGCCGGCGGCGCCTCCGCCAGGGCCACCAGAGCCTCCAGCTGCAGCTGCCGCCCTCGGGGAGAGAGGGCAGCCACCATGGAACGGATGGCCAGGCCACCGCCGTTACCCGAAGCTGGTGGGGTGAGACCCAGCCAGGGCTCCAGTCCGCCGGGGCGGACATGCACCAGCACGACGCCGCGGGCGAAGTGGCGCGGTGCCTGCAGGAAGGTGGGATCGGCGGCCAGGTTCAGCTCATCGATCTGGGAGACATCCAGGGCCTGCTCCAGCACGCCGCGGCCGGAGGCCAGCAGCACCAGATCGTCATCGATCAGGGCCGTGGCGATCGGGACGGGTTCGCTGCCCACCAGCGCACCCCGGCCGCTGATCACCCCCATGCCGCGATAGCTGGACACCTGGAGGCCGGTGCCGGCGAGGCTGCGGGTCTGCCAGAAGCGCTGCAGGAAGCGGCGGGCTCCATCCCCATCCCGGCTCTGGAGAGTCAGCAGCCAGCCATCCGGAGGGGCACCCGGCCGGGTGGCGAGCAGGGCCACCCCGGTTTCTTCCCCCAGCCAGCCCGCCAGTTCGCCGCGGTAGTCGAGCCCGGCGGCGGCGAACGCCCCATCCCGCAGGCGAGCCATGGCCTCCGCGGCCTGACGGCGTTGCCGTGTCGGCGCCTGGGCCCGGGCGTACTCGACCGGCAGGTCGGCATCCGCCTGCAGGAACACCCCCAGCACCGCATCTCTGGGCACGAAGCGGGCGGCGCGGGGAAGGGAAAGCGCCTGGGCCTGGAGCTGCAGGGGGGATCGCTGCCAGAGCAGCCAGCCGGCCGTGAGGGCCAGCCCCAGCAGCGAGAGCGTCACCGCCAGCACCAACGCCAGGAAGGGACGGGCTCTCATGCGTTCAAGCGGGCATGGTTCAAGCGGGCATGGATGCGCCCGGCCATGGGCCCCCAGCAGGATGGCCCCATCCTGCACCGAAGCCAAGCCCGTGCAAACGCCCGTCAGCATCACGGCCCCTGCACTGCACCAGCGGCTCGAGGCCGGCGAGGCCATCCAGCTGGTGGACGTGCGCGAGGCAGCGGAGCTGGAGCTGGCCAGGCTCTCCCAGCCGGTGATCCACCTGCCCCTGAGTCAGTCGGAGCAGTGGCTGGGCCAGTTGGAGCAGCTGCTGGAGCGCGACAGGCCCGTGGCCGTGCTCTGCCACGCCGGCATCCGCAGCTGGCAGTTCGCGTGCTGGCTCATGCAGGAGCGCCAGTATCCGCAGGTCTGGAACCTGGTGGGCGGGATCGAGGCCTGGAGCGCCCTGGTGGATCCCACCGTGCCGCGTTACTGAGCTCACAAGGCCCTGTCCGGCGGCTGGCCGTCCTCCCTACCATCTGGCCACTCCCCACGGGCGGCTGGGTTGGCTACGAACCTCTCCCCACGTCAGCTCTCCCGGCGCCAGCAGGAGGTGCTGCAGCTGGCGGTGCGTCACTACGTGGACACGATGGAGCCGGTGGGAAGCAAGACCCTGGTGCGGCGCTTCGGCCTGCCCACCAGCTCCGCCACCGTGCGTTCCGCCATGGGGGCCCTCGAACAGCAGGGACTGCTCACCCAGCCCCACACCTCGGCGGGTCGGGTGCCGAGTCAGCAGGGCTATCGGGTGTATGTGGATCGGTTGCTGCCGGCGCCCGGGGTGGTCGCCCAGCAGCTGGAACGGGAACTGGCCGGACTGAGCCTGACCTGGACCGCCCTCGACGATCTGCTGCTGCACCTCAGCCGCCGGCTGGCGGACTTCACGGGCCTGCTCAGCCTGATCACCCGGCCCCAACGGCCCCGCCAGCGGCTGCAGGAGCTGCGCCTGGTGCCCAGCGGCGACCGGCTGCTGGTGTTCCTGGTGGCGGGGCCGGCCAGCGGCGGCAGCCTCAACCTGCGCCTGCCGCCGGAGGCAGTCCCCCAGCTCAACCGGCTGGAAGCCTGGACCAACAGCCAGCTCCGCGCCCACCCAGAGGCCCTGATCCCCTGGCACCAGCTCCCCGCGGAACTGCGCCGCAGCGGCGATCTGCTGCGCCAGGCGCTCGACGTTCAGAAACCCCTGAACAGCGATGGCGGCTCCGCCGTGGCCAGCGGTCTGGGCGGCCTGCTGGCCCAGCCTGAATTCAGCCAGACCGCCAGTCTGCGGCCACTCGTGCAGCTCGTGGAGGACACCCCGCAGCAGCTGCTGGGTCCCCGCGCCGACGCCATCTGGATCGGCCAGGAACACCCCCATGGAGCTCTGGAGCACTGTGGCGTGGTGCAGGCCGCCTACGCCACCGGCGATGGGGCCCACGGCCATGTGGCCCTGGTGGGGCCGATGCGGATGGCCTACGCCACGGCCAAGGCCGCGGTGCAGTCGGTGGCCTCCACCCTGTCGCGGCTGCTGAGCTGAACCCGGCCACAGCGGGCCATGCTGTACCGCGGAGCCCGGGAGGGGCGATCATCGAGAACTGCGGGTTTCCATCCAGGTTCCAGGCATGACTTATTGCGTCGCGTTCCTGCTGGATGCCGGACTGGTGTTCGCCTCCGATTCACGCACCAATGCGGGGGTCGACTACATCTCGACCTACAGCAAGATGCACGTGTTCCAGCCTGCTCCGGACAGGCTGTTCGTGCTGCTGGCGGCGGGGAACCTGGCCACCACCCAGGCTGTGCTGAACCAGATCCAGCGGGATCTGCGCCGCCATGGGGTCGGACCGATGGGCAGTGCCGTGCCGGGCATGCCGGTGGGCAGCGGCCCGGGCATCACGGGCGAGGCGGTCGACCCCCCGCTGCAGACCTCGGTGTTCGTGGGGCTGGGAGCCACGGCGCCCGCCCCGGTGGCCGCCGTGGCACCGGAAGCCGGCCACCCCACGGCCGGCACCGCAGCTGCCCACGGCCCGCCGTCCGTGGCCGCTGACCCGCCGCAGGAGCAGGGAGATGAACCCGCCAACCTGGTGACGGCCCGCTACCTGTTCGAGGCCGCCGACTACGTGGGCCGCATGAGCGTGGCGGTGCAGGAGCAGCACCGGGCCACCCTGCACCAGTCCGGCGCCAGCGTGGAGGCCACCTTCATCCTCGGCGGCCAGATCGAGGGCGATCGCCATGGCCTCTATCTGATCTACCCCCAGGGCAACGCCGTGATGGCCACGCGGGAAACCCCGTTCCTGCAGATCGGCGAGAGCAAGTACGGCAAACCTCCGCTCGATTTCGTGGGGCACTGCGGCCTGTCGCTGGAGGACGCCGCCCGGCTCTGCCTGATCTCCCAGGTGATCACCCGGCGCTCGAACCTGTCGGTGGGGCCGCCCTTCGAGCTGGCGCTGATGCCGGCCAATGAGCTGCGGATCTCCCGCCGGATCAAACTGGCGAAGGGGGCCCCGGAGATCGGCCGTTCCATGCAGGTGTGGGCGGCCTGCATGCAGGAGGGGCTGCGGCGCCTGCCCCGCTTCGCCTGGGAGGAGGATCCCCTCTGAGCGTGATCAGCCGCCCAGCTGGGCCCCGAGCCGGTCGGCCACGGTGTTCACGTCCTTGTCGCCGCGGCCGGACAGGTTGAGCACCACTTCGCTGCCCGGCGCCAGGGTGGGGCAGAGAGCATCAAGGGCCGCGAAGGCGTGGGCGGTTTCGAGGGCCGGAATGATGCCCTCCAGCTCGCTCACCAGCCGCAGGGCGTCGAGGGCCTGCTGATCGGTCACCGCCAGGTAGTCGGCCCGGCCGATCTCGCGCAGGTAGCTGTGTTCGGGGCCGACGCCGGGGTAGTCGAGGCCGGCGCTGATCGAGTGGGCTTCCTGCACCTGGCCCTCGGCGTCCTGGAGCAGCAGGCTCATGGCGCCGTGCAGCACCCCGATCCGCCCCTCGGTGATGGTGGCGGCATGGCGGCCGCTGGCCACCCCTTCGCCGGCAGCCTCCACGCCCACGAGCCGCACAGCGGTGTCCTCAACGAAGGGATGGAAGAGGCCCATGGCATTGGAGCCGCCACCGACGCAGGCCACGAGCACATCCGGCAGCCGGCCGAAGGCCTCCTGGCACTGGGCCCTGGCCTCCTTGCCGATGCAGGCATGGAAGTCGCGCACCAGCATCGGGTAGGGGTGGGGCCCGGCCACCGAGCCGAGGATGTAGTGGGTGGACTCCACGTTGGTCACCCAGTCGCGGATGGCCTCGCTGGTGGCGTCCTTGAGAGTGGCGGTGCCGGCCGTCACCGGCTGCACCGTGGCACCCAGCAGGCGCATGCGGAACACGTTGAGGGCCTGCCGGCGCATGTCCTCGGCTCCCATGTACACCACGCACTCGAGGCCGAAGCGGGCGCACACGGTGGCGGTCGCCACCCCGTGCTGGCCGGCGCCGGTCTCCGCGATCACCCGCTTCTTGCCCATGCGCAGGGCCAGCAGGGCCTGGCCCAGGGCGTTGTTGATCTTGTGGGCGCCGGTGTGGTTCAGGTCCTCACGCTTGAGCCAGATGCGCGGCCCCCCCTCGGGGCGGGCGTAGTGGGCCGTGAGCCGCTCGGCCTCATAGAGCGGGGTGGGGCGGCCCACATAGGTGCGAAGCAGGTGATCCAGCCGGCCGGTGAAGGCGGGGTCGGCCCAGGCCTCGGCGGCGGCGGCCTCCAGCTCGGCCAGGGCCGGCATCAGGGTTTCGGGCACGTACTGCCCGCCGAAGCGACCGAAGCGGCCGGCCGGGTTCGGACGCACCTCGGGCTGAAGCGAGGCGGCGGTGAGCGCAGAGGCGGAAGGAACGGTGCTGGTCACGCGCGGGCCACCGGAATCGTCTGATGCCCCTCAGCGTAGGCAGCCGGACTGGGGGAGGATGGGCCCGCAGATGGTGCGGAGCCAATGGGGAGCAAGGGGGGCTGGCAGGAATTCGGCAGCCTCAGCCGCCCGGCCAGCCTGGAGCGCCCGCCCTCGGCTCCAACCCCCAGGGCCCAGCAGCGCGTGCGGGTGCAACGCACCAAGGCCGGCAAGGGGGGCAAGGTGGTGACGGCCATCAGCGGCATCGAGGCCGGAGAGAGCGAGCGCAAGGCCCTGCTCAAACAGCTGAAAGCGGCGGCCGGCACGGGCGGCACCGTCAAGGATGGCGTGATCGAGCTCCAGGGGGACCAGGTGGCCGTGGCCCTGGAGGCCCTGGAGACAGCGGGATACCGCCCCAGGCAGGCCGGGGGCTGAGGCCGGCCGCTCAGGCGACCCGGGTTTCGATCAGATGGCTGGCCGAGATCCACGCACCGCGGTCGTTGTAGCGACGGATCAGGCGCTGCCGCTCCGTGGGGGAGCTGAGCCAGGCAGCCTCCACCGTGAAGCCCTGGCGGTGGCTCACCTGCAGGGGCACGAGGCTGGAGCCGCCATCGGGCAGGAGGTTGAGCTGGCGCGGGCTGGGGCCGTCGATGGCGAGCACGGAGCCCTGCAGCCGGCCTTCGAGCACCTCCGGCTCGCCCCCCAGCTCGGTGGTGAGGCGCAGCCCCTGCCCCGGCAGCGCTTCGATGCTGGTGCGGCAGGGGGCGACACTCGGCACCGGCCAATCGGCCTCCACCGTGGCCGCCTGGCCCTGCCAGGTGCCGAGCAGCTGCTCCGGCGTGAGGGCCGGACGCTCGCTCGCCCCGCTGCCGGCGCGAAACTCCCGGATCAGCACCAGGGACTCGAAGGCGCCGCTCTCCCCGTGCAGCTGCACCAGCCGCCAGCGGCGGTCATGGCCCACGAAGCCGAATTCGGCGCCGGAGCGCGTGGCCGGCGCCACCTGCAGCGACCCCTTCGAGAAGCTGCCGTTGTCGAAGAACACCACCTGTTTCCCCAGGGAGCGGTACTCCTGCTGGTGGTCCTGCAGGGGCGGCGTGTCGTAGCCGCCATCGCCGTAGCGGCGCAGGCGGAACAGCACGCAGCGCCCCTCCTCACGGCTCTCGAGCGTGAGGATCGAGGCCGTGGCGCTCTGGAGGTTGCCCGCAGCGTCGAGGTTGGCGAAGCTGCCGCGCCACTCACCGAGATTGCGGCAGAAGTTCTCCCACTGGTTGCCCATGCCCGGATGCTAACGATGGCGTAGAGCGGCACCGGAGCCGATGGCCAGGGTCCAGCACCTGCGGCGCCAGAAGGGCCTGCTCACCACCCAGGGGAAACAGCGGTGGTGGCGCCACTGGCGCGAGCCCTACCTGCTCGCCCTCTCGATCTCCTGGCCCCAGTTCCTGGGCCTGCTGGCGCTGGTGTACCTGGGGATCAACCTGCTGTTCGCCGGGCTCTACCGGCTCGACCCCGGCGGGCTGGCGGGCACGGCCGATGGCAGGGCCAGCTTCGCCGAGGCGTTCTTCTTCAGCGTGCAGACCCTGGGCTCGATCGGCTACGGCGCGCTCCACCCGGTGAGCCTGTTCACCAACCTGCTGGTGACGGCGGAAGCCTTCAGCGGGGTGCTGTTCATCGCCCTCAGCACCGGCCTGGCCTTCGCGCGCTTCTCCCGCAGCAGCGCCCGGATCCGCTTCTCCCGGCTGGCGGTGGTGCACCCCTACAACGGCACGCCCACACTCAGCTTCCGGCTGGCCAACGAGCGGGGCAACCACATCCTCGAAGCCCGGGTACGGGCCTTTCTGGCGGTGGATGAGACCAGCCAGGAAGGGCACCGCATGCGCCGGCTGCGGGCCCTGCCACTGGAGCGTGATCAGGGGATCGCCTTCCTGCTGTTGTGGACAGCCCAGCACCGCATCGATGCCGCCAGCCCGCTGCACGGTCTCACGCTGGATGACCTCAACGGCCTGAACGCCGAACTGGTGGTGGCCTTCAGCGGGGTGGACGAGACGATCGAGCGGCCGGTGCACAGCCGCTGGAGCTGGCCGGTGGAGCAGATCGGCTACGGCCTCTGTTTCCAGGACATGGTGGAAACGGAGGGCAACCTGCACCGCATCGACTGGTCGGCCTTCGACCGCACCCGTCCCTGTCCACTGCGGCCCTGATCACACGAAGCTCAGCAGCGGCCCCGCCGGCACCACGCCCGAGGGATTGATGCTGGGATGGCTCTGGTAATAGTGCCCCTTGATGTGCTGCATGTTCACGGTGGCGGCGACGCCCGGATGGCCATACAGCCGGCGCACGTAGTTCCAGAGATTGGGGTAGTCAACCAGACGGCGGAGGTTGCACTTGAAGTGGCCCACGTACACCGCATCGAAACGCACGAGGGTGGTGAACAGACGCCAATCCGCTTCGGTGAGAGTGGCGCCCACCAGGTAAGGCCGGTCACTCAGGCGCTCCTCCAGCGCATCGAGTGTGGCGAACAGAGGCCCGATCGCTTCGTCATAGGCGCCCTGGCTGGTGGCGAAACCGCAGCGGTACACGCCGTTGTTCACGGTGTCGTAGATCCGCTGGTTCAAGGCATCGATCTCGGCGCGCAAAGGTGCCGGATAGTAGTCACCCGCCGCGGCGCCAATGGCGTCGAAGGCGCTGTTGAACATGCGGATGATCTCGGAGGACTCGTTGTTCACGATCCGCCCGCTGGCCCGGTCCCAGAGCACCGGCACCGTGACCCGGCCGCTGTAGCGGGGATCGGCCTGGGTGTACACCTCGTGCAGACAGCGGGCCTGATGGATCGGATCGGGAATCACCCCGTCTCCGGGCTCGAAGGTCCAGCCCTCGGCGCCCATGTGCCAGTGCACCACCGACAGCGACACCAGGGGCACAAGGCCCTTGATCACCCGGAAGATCGCCGTCCGGTGGGCCCAGGGGCAGGCATGGGAGATGTACAGGTGGTAGCGCCCCGCCTCGGCAGCGAAGCCGCCCTCACCGCTCGGTCCGGGGCTGCCATCGGGGGTGATCCAGTGGCGGAACTGGGAAGCGGAGCGCACGAAGCGTCCGCCGCTGGCCTCGGTGTCGTACCAGCGGTCGTGCCACACCCCATCGATGAGCAGCCCCACGTCCACACCCCGTCAGAGTTCACCGTAGGCGGCGTCGATCCTATGGCGATGATCAGCCAGGCTGATCAAAAGAAGATTGACCGATAAGAAAAACTCCCCTTAAGGTTTCTTCACTCGAGCGGGGCGCCGGAGCGCGTTCCCTTCCCCTCCCCCGACGTGATGACCACAAGCCTCTCCCCCTGTATCCCCGTGCCTGCCGCCAACGCCGACGGCAGGGAACGCTCGCCGGAAACGGCCCCCAGCGGCGCTGACGCCGCTCAGCCTCAGGCTCAGGCCGTGCCCTGGTACCAGCAGTTGCGGCGGGTGCAGATCGTGCAGACCCTGGAAGCGATTCAGGACCTGATTGCGATTTCGCTGTGCGTGGGCCTGTTCGGCGTGATGGTGCTGCAGATGAAGGTGATGTTTTCCTCCCTGCTCTCGGAACCGAAGTTCCACGCCATCACCTCGGACATCCTCTTCATCCTCATCCTGGTGGAGCTGTTCCGCCTGCTGATCATCTATCTGCAGGAACAGCGGGTGTCGATCGGCGTGTCGGTGGAGATCGCGATCGTGTCGGTGCTCAGAGAAGTGATCGTGAACGGGGTTCTCGAAACCGACTGGCATCAGATCCTGGCCGTCTGCCTCTTCCTCTCCACCATGGCCGTGCTGATGGTGGTGCGGGTGTGGCTGCCCCCCACCTTCGAGGGGGTGGACCCCGAAGCCAAGGTGTCGGCCCGGATGAAGGCCCCCCGGCTCGCCCTGAACAGATCTGAGCAGGGTCTGTAGGTTGCTGAAGCAGCCATTGCCGTCGGTCCTCCATGGGGCAGCAAAGCCAGCGAAGATCCTGCTCCGGCTCCTGGCGAAGCCGGACACATGGGGCCCAACAGCGCGCGCTCAGGCTTGCCGCCGCCCTGCTGCTGAGCCTGCCCCTCGTGCCGGGGCAACCGATCCCTTCCCGGGCTGAGCCCAACATGGGACAGCCACCGGCACCTGCACAAGAACCAGGTCCGATCAACCTGGCCACCACCCACTGGCAGCTGCTCGAGATCCAGTCGATGGACGACGCCATCGGCAGCCGCAGGCCGGAGAACCCGCGGCTCTACACCCTGGAGCTCGGCGCCGACGGCCGGGCCTCCCTGCGCCTGAACTGCAACCGGGCCACGGGCACCTGGACGGCGATGCCGGCCGGCGATGGCAGCAGCGGCAGTTTCCGGTTCAGTCCCCTGGCGATGACCCGGGCCCTCTGTCCTCCTCCCAGCCTGGACAGCGAGCTGGGCCGGGACCTGGCCCTAGTGCGGGGCTACCGGCTGCTGGGTGACCGCCTCGCCCTCAGCCTCTTCGGCGATGGCGGCATCCTGGTCTGGCAGCGTCTGGAGGGCGGACCGCGCAACTGGCGGGTGACCGCCCAGACCGGCGCTCTGCGGCGGGTGCCCTCGGCCACTGGTTCCGTTGCGGCCCGCTACCCGGCGGGCACGCTGCTGGACAACCTGGGCTGCGGCAAGGGGCCCGCCGGCCTCTGGTGCGACGTGCAGCGCCTGGGCGGCGGGCCGCGGGGCTACCTGCTGGGCAACGACCTGGAGGCGGCGATCTCCCCGGATGGCACCGTGCACTACGGCGAGGATGATTCGGCGCTCAGGGCCGGCCAGGGGGACTTCGACGCCAGCGGTGAGCTGCCGTGTCGCCTGGAGTCCGGCCAAGCCTCTGACCAGCCCACGGGGCGCTGCGGTTTCCAGGTGGCCCGCGCCGGCGGCGGCTACGCCACGGTGGTGATCAGCCTGCCGGATGGGCGGGAGCGCACGGTGTATTTCCGCATGGGTCAGGCCATCGGCAACGCCGTTTCGGAAGCGGATCGCACGGGCCCGTTCCAGGCCAGCCGGGAGGGGGACCTGACCCGCGTGCGCATCGGCGACGAGCGCTACGAGATCCCCGATGCCGTGGTGCTGGGCGGTTGAGGCACAGGCCGCCGCTCAACCGGCGAGGGGCGCCCAGGCCATGGTGGCGTTGAACTGCTGGCACCAGATGATCACCGAGCCCTGGCCGGCGAGATCGAACCCCGCGGGGAGTTCATAGACCTGGCCGCCCTTGGCCGCCTTCAGGGGAGCGATCACGGTGTAGCTGCCTTCCTGCAGCGGGTAGGCCGGAGGCCTGCTGCCGGCGATGGGATTGGCCTCACGGCCCAGGGCCAGCTTGAGGTCGGGGGCCTCGGCCTTGGTGCTGAAGTCGTCGCTGAGCACCAGCAGGGTGCGGTTGCCATCACGGCGGATGGTGAAGCTGCCCTGCACCGGAGCTTCGGCCTTGCGGAACATGCCGGTGTGCAGCACGCCTTTCTTCATGGCAGCTCCTGCCGTGCTCTCGGCCTGGGTCTGGGGCAGGGCGGACGATGGGGTGCGCTGGGAGGCTTTGACGCAGCCGGCTCCGGCCAGGGCCAGGGCGAGAGCAAGCAGGGCAGTGGAGCGGGACAGGGAGGACACCGCGAATCGGCGCAGGACAGGGCTACTACCCCTGAAACCGTGGACTGGATGCGATGGGGTGGGATGGGGCGGCATCAGCCAGCCCAAGGCCTGCCTCAGTAGGAACTCTCCTGCCCGAGAAGCTCGTCCACGAACTGCTCGGCGGCCTCCTGGGCCAGAGCGGCGCTGGGGAAGGGATCCACGGCGAGCTGCTCCTGCAGCACCACATCGGCCACGTGCCCGGCTGGATCTTCGATCCTGGCTTCCCAGCCCTCTTCGGCCGGTTTGATCACCAGTCCATAGCCGCGGTGGGACAGGCGCCCGCCCGCCTGGGGCCGCCTCCGGGCGGGTGAGGGCTGGCGGGCGGGTGCTCTCGAGTCCATGGTCGGTCCCTTGGCTCTCTGTCCATCGTGCACGCGACGTCGGGATCCTGCCTTCACACGCCTATACAGAGCCCGATGACACCGCACCGGAACCTGCCCATGAGCGACACCCCGCCGAAGCCAGCAGCGGCATCCAGCCCGATGCGAGCCGTGATCTACGAGCGCTATGGCGCGCCGGATGTGCTGCAGTTCCGGGACGTGCCCAGGCCGGTGCCGGGCGAGCACGACGTGCTGATCCAAACCCATGCCACCACCGTGAGTTCAGGGGACTGGAGGATGCGCAGCCTGGAGGTGCCGGCGGGTTTCGGGCTGATCCTGCGGCTGATGGCCGGGGTGCGCCGCCCGCGACAGCCGATCCTGGGCACCGAGCTGGCCGGCACCGTGGCGGCGGTGGGCCCCGGGGTGCGCCGGTTCCGGGTGGGCGATGCCGTGGTGGCCTTCAGCGACATGGCCATGGGCTGCCATGCCGAGTACTGCTGCCTGCCGGAGGATGGCGCCATCGCCGCCAAGCCGCCGAACCTCTCCTTCGAGCAGGCTGCGGCCCTGAGCTTCGGCGGCACCACGGCGCTGCACTTTCTGCGGCGCGCCGCACTCCAGCGGGGTGAGCGGCTGCTGGTCAACGGGGCCTCCGGCGCCGTGGGCACGGCCGTGATTCAGCTGGCGGTGCATGGCGGCGCCGAGGTGACGGCCGTCTGCGGCCCCACGAACCAGGAGCTCGTGCGCTCGCTGGGGGCCGTCCGGGTGATCGACCACACCACGACCGACTTCAGCCGGCTCGGGGAGAGCTTCGACGTGATCCTCGACGCCGTGGGCAATGCGCCGCTGTCCCGCTGCCGGCCCTGCCTCGCCCCGGGCGGACGGCTGCTGCTGGTGGTGTCCAGCCTGCCGGCCCTGCTGCTCGCCCCCGTGCAGTCGCGCCTCAGCGGCCGACGCCTCGTGGCCGGGCCCGCCAGCGGCAGCGCCGAGGATCTGGCCGCCCTGGCGAGCCTGGCCGAGAACGGCGTGTTCCAGCCGGTGATCGATCGGGTCTATCCCTTCGAGCAGATCGTGGCGGCGCACCGGCATGTGGATGCGGGACACAAACGGGGCAACGTGGTGATCTCGATGGGGGCGACGCCCCCGCAGCCCGCCTGAGACGTGTGCCGTTGGGTGCCTCCGGAACGCTGGGCTAGAGGGCTTCGGGCGGTCGGCCGCCCTGGAGCTGCCCGCCGCGGGGGTGGCCATGGCCTCTGTCACGGTGCTGGGCGGATGCTCTCGGCGTAGGCAGGGTCCTCGGTGCCGAAGATCCGGTCCCAGAAGGTGAAGTAGAGCCCGTAATGGGCCCGCTGGCGGCGGTGGTGCACGGAGTGGTGGGCCGGACCGATCACCCAGCGCCCCAGCCAGTGGTGGGGAAAGCGCAGGGGCAGATGGTCGAGCCCGAGATGGTTCACCATCGCCCACACCGTCATCGTGCTGAGCACGGCCAGCAGGGTGCCCAGATGGAGCGGCACCACCACCACCAGCCCCACCAGGAACAGGGCCTGCACGGCGGCTTCGAGGGGATCAAAGGCAAAGGAGGTCCAGGGGGTGGGCTGGCGCGATCGGTGATGGCCCTGGTGGAACCAGCCGTACAGCGCCGGGTGATGGAACAGCCGATGGGTGGCATAGAAAAAGCCGTCCTGGAGCACCAGCACAGCCAGATAGCTCACCCCCAGATACCACCAGCCGTACTGCTGGGGCTGGCTGTAGAGCCGGGTGAGGCCCAGACCGTGCAGGGTCATCACGCCGGCGGTGGCGAGGGCGAACACCCCGGCCGAGAACACCGAGAGTCGGATGTCGCGGCGGATCTCACCAGGGCGGTCAGGACGCCGGTGGTCACCCTCCCTTCCGGCGTGGAGCCCGCGCCGGGCATAGAGCAGCCACCACACTCCCCCGGCCACGAGGAAATAGCGGAGCAGGATGATGGCGAAGAAGCTGACACCGGATTCGGCAAAGCCGTGGATCCACAGGGGGGCGTGAAGGGCCGCAGGCTCGATCTGTACTGGGCCCATGGCGCTCCATCGTCCTGTCTGCCGTCCACCCTCACCCTAGGGAGGCTCGACCGACCCCAACCGTCCCCTTCGCCGGCGGGACGGCCCTCGCCGCCGCCACCTGCACCGCGTTCCAGCTGGCTCCCCCAATCCAGTGGCCGATCGCGGCAGCGATCGCCGAGGCCGTGAGCACCAGGGGCAGACCGCTGGGCTGGCCCTGCAGGGTGAACACGAACAGGGCGCAGAACAGGGGGGTCCGGCAGGCGCCGCTGAACGTGGCAGCGGCCGCGACCGCCGCCAGGGCAGCCCGCTGCTCCAGGGGCAGCGCCGTGAGCCAGGGACTCACCAGCACGGCACCCAGACTCATCGAATCGTGCATCAGCCCGCCAGGGGCACCGATCGCAAGACTCAGCAGTGGACCCAGCAGCCGGGGCAGGGGCGCCCACCAGGGGGTCGGAGCCGCGGCGCCGGCCAGCGCAGGGCCCAGTTCCAGGGAACCGTCATTGAGGCTGATGCCGCCACTGGCCAGGGCCAGCAGGGTGAACGCCGCCGCCGTCGCCAGGGCCATGGGAAGGGTGCGGCGGCGCAGCAGGGATGCCAGCCGGCGGGCCAGCGGAATCAGCAGCCGCACCAGGGCCACGCCGGCCAGGGCACAGACCACGGTGATCGCCAGCGCCAGGGGCAGCAGGGCGGCGGGCAGAAGCACGGCCGGAGGCACGACCTGGCGGGCCGGCTGCCCCAGTTCCGAGCTCAGCAGGGTACCGATGCCGCCCAGGGCGAGCGTGGGCGCCACCAGGCTGAAACCCCGCTCGGCACTGAGCTCCTCCAGGGCGTAGGCGGCCCCCAGCAGGGGAGCACGAAAGGCCGCCCCGAGGCCCGCCCCTCCACCGATGGCCGCGGTGAGCGGCAGCGACAGCCGCTGCAGTGGCGCGAGCCGGGTGCGCAGGGCCAGCAGGATCGAGGCCCCCAGTGCCGCCGAGGGGGATTCGGTGCCCACGCTCAGCCCAGCCAGATGGGTGAGTGCCAGCAGCGGCAGGCGCATCAGCTGGCGGACCAGGGCGAGGCTGGCCAGGGCACCCTGCCGCTCCTCCCCGTGAGCGGCCTCCTGCAGCAGCAGCACCCCGGTGATGCCGCCGCCCCGTCCAGCCGCCAGCGGTCCCCAGGCCAAGGCCACGAACACCGCCGTGGCCAGGGCCGTGGCCAGCGCCAGCAGGGGATCGACAGACCCGCCGGAGCCCAGGGGCCAGAGGCCCTGCAGCCGGAACCCCAGCTCGGAGAGGGCCTGGTAGGGCAGTTCCGCCAGGCCGATCAGGACACCAGCGAGCAGCAACGACAGGGCCAGAGCCAGGGGATGCATGGTGGTGGCAGGCCGCTCAGCGGGGCTCGTCCCGGGGCACCGCCTCGGGCCAGAGACGCGTGATCGCCAGGGCCACACCGATGCCGATCGCCACGTCCACGAAGCGGAACAGGGCCACCCGCCACACCGCATCGCCGGGTGCCGCCGTGATCACGATCGTGAGGGCGATGCCCCCGAAGCGGTAGGCGCTCTGGTGGATCCGACTGAAGCCGCACACCAGCCCCAGCAGCAGGATGGCCAGCGCATAGGAGAACACCCCCCTGGGCAGCAGCAGCACCTGCAGGGCCCCGAGGGTCACGCCCAGCAGGGTGCCGAGCAGGCGCCGCCGGGAGATCAACCAGGAATCGGCAACCCCCGACTGGGTCACGATGATCGTGGTGATGGGGGACCAGTAGGGATCCGGCACGCCCAGGGCCGTGGCCAGCGCCATCGACAGGCCCGCCGCCAGGGCTGTGCGCACCGCATGGAGGGTCCAGGTGCTGCGCTGCGGTCCCGCGGTCATCGGCTCAGCGCCCCAGCAGCCAGCGCAGGGCCGACAGGCCGATGATCAGCCCGATGCCGCTGTTCCAGATCAGGGCCTTGTGACGGCGCAGCCTCTCCAGCCACGCCGGCAGGGGTTCTCGTCGCTGCAGCAGCAGCCAGAGCCCCAGCAGCAGCAGGGCCAGGGGCAGGCCAAGGGCCAGAAGCAGATCCGGGGCCATGGAGCAGAGCGGCTGCCAGGAACGGCATTCTGAAACGGCTCCAGCATCCCGCCTGGCGGAGCCGCTGCCCAGGGGGGCAGCCCGCTGGGAGGATGGCGGCAAGGATCCCGACCGCAGCCCATGCCCCCTTCCCCCGCTCCGAATCCCGCCTACGGCACCCTCACGACCGCGGGGAAGTCCACCAACATCGTGTGGCACCACAGCACCGTGACCCGCTCCGCCCGGGCGCACCAGCGGGGCCATCGCAGCGCCATCCTCTGGTTCACCGGATTGAGCGGCTCGGGCAAGAGCACCCTGGCCAACGCCGTGAACTCCGCCCTGTTCGAGCAGGGGCTGGCCTGCTACGTGCTCGATGGCGACAACATCCGCCACGGCCTCTGCAAGGACCTCGGCTTCTCCGATGCCGACCGGGAGGAGAACATCCGCCGCATCGGTGAGGTGGCCCGGCTCTTCCTGGATGCCGGCGTGGTGGTGCTCACCGCCTTCGTGTCGCCATTCAAGGCCGACCGGGACCGGGTGCGCGCCCTGGTGGGGGACGGGGATTTCGTCGAGATCTTCTGCGATGCCGGCCTGGAGGTGTGCGAGCAGCGCGACACCAAGGGGCTCTACGCCAAGGCGCGAGCCGGTGAAATCAAGGACTTCACCGGCATTTCCAGCCCCTACGAAGCCCCGGAGCAGCCGGAGCTGCGGGTGGACACGGGCACGCGCACCCTCGAGGACTGCGTGTCCGAGGTGCTGGCGGAGCTCCAGGCGCGCGGGATCCTGACCCAGGAGAACGCCTGAAGGGGTGCGTGGCCGTGAGGATCAGGCCCCCTCGGCCAGCTGCCAGCTCCTGAGCCGGGCATCGAGGAAGGTCTTGGCGCAGCTCGCCACCGGCACGGCCAGCAGCAATCCCAGCAGCTCCCCCAGGCCCAGCAGGCTGCCGAGCCTGGCCCCCACCGGGAGACAGATCAGCAGCCAGGCGGGCTGCAGCCCCACGATGCTGCCCATCAGCCGGGGCTGGATGATCTGATCCACCAGCTGGCCCACGGCGATGGCCGCCACCAGCACCTCGGCTCCCGTGCTGGGGTCGTTGAGGGCCACCAGGCCGCTCACCAGCACGATCGTGAGGGCGCTGGCATAGGGAACCAGGGTGGTGAAGCCGATCGCCACGGCGAACAGCACGCCGTAGGGAATGGCCAGCAGGGTGAACACCACGATCTGGAGGCTGCTGAGAATCGTGGCCAGGGCCACCTGGCCGGCGAAGTAGCCCCGGAACGTGCGGCTGAGGGTGTCCACCACCAGGGAGCGCGCCTCGGGGGGCAGCCACTGGGCCAGGCCGGCGCTGATCCGCTCACCGCCCAGCAGCAGGAACACCGCCAGCACCAGCACGATCACCGTATTCACGGTGAGACCCACGGTGGCCCCGAGCAGGCCCAGCAGCTGCTGGCTGAGCTGGGTGGCGAGCTTGCTGAGGCGGCTGAGCAGATCGCTGCTGAGGTCGCCGAAATCGGTGGGGATGCCCTGGTCCTCCGCCCAGGCCTCGAGCGCATCCAGCCACACTTCCCCCTGGGCCAGCCAGCCCGGCAGGGCCGCCACCAGCTCGGCCAGCTGGTCGATCAGGCGGGGCACCAGCCAGATCACGGCCAGGGCCAGCAGCCCCAGGGCCACCCCTAGCACCAGCACCATCGCCAGCGGCCGGGGCAGGCCCCGCTGCCGCAGCCAGCGGCTGGGAATGTCCAGCAGGAAGGCGATCAGCGCCGCCGCCACGAACAGGGCCGGGAACGGGGCCAGCGGCAGCAGCAGCTGCCGCAGCACCCACAGGTTGAGCACCAGCAGCGGCAGGGCCAGGCCGGCCTTCAACATCGGGGGCAGCACCAGGCGCTCAAGCATGGGCGGGGCGGACAGGGGTGCGAGAACAGGTCAGCCCATCTGGGCCAGGTAGGCGGCGCTGCCGAGCTGGAGCAGGCGTTCGTCCTTGGCCCGCACCTGGCTGTGCAGTTCGGCGCGATAGGCGGCCACGGCCTCAGCCAGGGCGGCGTCGGCCGTGGCCAGGATCTGCACGGCCAGCAGCCCGGCGTTGGTGCCGTTGCCGATCGCCACCGTGGCCACGGGAATGCCAGCCGGCATCTGCACGATCGAATGCAGCGAGTCCACACCGGAGAGGGCCCGGCTCTGCACCGGCACGCCGATCACCGGCAGCGGGGTGAGGGCCGCCACCATGCCCGGCAGATGGGCGGCGCCGCCGGCACCGGCGATGATCACCTTCAGACCCCGGCCTGCGGCAGCCTGGGCGAAGGCCACCATCTCGAGCGGTGTGCGGTGGGCGGAGAGCACCCGCACCTCGGCGGTCACCCCGAAGCGCTCCAGCATTGTCACCGCCGGCTGCATGGTGGGCAGGTCGGAATCGCTGCCCATCACCACCGCCACCCGCGGCGCCCCCGGGGCGGGGGACGACGCGGGGCGAGGGGCATCCGGAGCGGGGCGATCGCTCAAGGGCGGGTGGCGCAGGAGGATCGCATTCTCTCCCCTGCCGCCGCGATGCGCTGGATCCGCAACCTCCGCCTGCCCCGGGCCAGCCGCTGCGGCCATGGCGCCGACCGGCGCTGGCGCCTGGCGGTGGGGGAGGAGGGCCTGATCGACGCGGCCGAACCGCTCGATCCGGGCAGTGCCGCGGCCGGGGAGGACTGGCAGGGCGACTGGCTCAGTCCGGCCGGGGTGGACCTGCAGATCAACGGTGGCCTGGGGCTGGCGTTCCCGGAACTCACGGCGGACGACCTGCCCCGCCTGCTGGAGCTGCTCGAGCTGCTCTGGCGTGATGGCGTGGAGGCGATCTGCCCCACCCTGGTGACCTGCGGCATCGCCCCGCTCCGCACGGCCCTGGCGCTGGACGGCGGTGGCCGCCCAGGCGATCCAGCTGATCGGCCTGCCGGTGCTCACCGCCGGGGCGGTGCTGCTGCTGTTCGACCTGAGCTTCGGCACCAGCTTCTACCGGCCCGAGGGCGGCGGTGATCCGATGCTGTATCAGCACTTCTTCTGGTTCTATTCCCATCCGGCGGTGTACGTGATGGTGCTGCCGGTGTTCGGCATCTTCTCGGAACTGTTTCCGGTGTATGCCCGCAAGCCCCTGTTCGGCTACCACGTGGTGGCGATCGCC